>JABDJB010000068.1 GCA_013003425.1 Gammaproteobacteria bacterium
AATCAGAATACCGCGACGTCTCAAACGGTTCGCGGCTAAAGCCGCTCCTACAAGAGGTTGCACCCGGATCTGATGCGGCGGGAGAGAAGACGGTGTTTCTTGGCAGCGACTGCGGTCCTCCGCCGGAGCTGACAAGGAATACCGTCTTTTAGGCCCGCTGCCAGACTCCGTCGCAGGCAGTCGCGGCTGGAAGCCGCTCCCACAGATCGCAGGCAGTCGCGGCTGAAGCCGCCCTATGCGACCGCTGCAACCGCCGCTGCAACCGCATCGTGCACCCGGCGGTTGAGCGGATCCGGAACCAGGTCGTGTTCACCGGCAAGGTTGGCCAGCGTGCGGGCGGCGGCTATCAGCATCGCATCGGTAAAACACTTTGCCCGTGCATCGAGCGCACCGCGAAACAGCCCGGGAAAACCCAACACGTTATTGATGCCCTTGCCGTCGGCAGCGAAAGCCGCGCCGGCATTCATCGCCGCCATCGGCTCAATCTCCGGGTCAGGGTTTGACAGCGCAAGGATAACCTGGCCCGGTCGCACCATTTCGCGACGAATCAGGCCTTTGACACCGGTGGTGGCCACCACGATGTCGGCCTTTGCCATGATCTGTTCGAGCGAAGACGCCTCGCCACCCATTGCAGTGAGCCGCTCCATCGCCTGCGGGTTGAGATCGGCGCCCATGACTTTTTTCATGCCGGCATGCTGCAACAGGCGCACTATGCCGATGCCGGCCGCGCCGAGACCAACCTGCCCGACGATACTGTCTTCCGGCCGTCGCCCGGCACGCGCGCAGGAATTGAGCAAGGCGGCCAGCGTAACGACCGCCGTGCCGTGCTGGTCATCATGCAGCACCGGTATTTCCAATTGTTCCACCAGCGCCTGCTCGATTTCGAAGCACTCCGGAGCAGCAATATCTTCAAGCTGTATGCCGCCAAAGCTCGGAGCAATTGCCGCCGTGACACGGATAACTTCCTGCGGGTCGGTGGTATCCAGCAAAATTGGCACGCCGGTTATATCGGAGAACGCTGCAAACAACGCCGCCTTGCCCTCCATTACCGGCAAACCGGCAACGGGACCGATATTTCCCAGGCCAAGTATTGCCGTGCCATTGGTGACAATGGCGACGGTGTGGCCCAGGTTGGTCCAGTCATAGGCGCGCGCCGGGTCATCCTGGATCGCCAGGCACACGCGCGCCACACCCGGTGTATAAATGTCGCGCAGCACCTGCTGGCTTTCGATGTTGACGCGCGACACCGTATGGATCTTGCCACCCGCGTGGCGGTTGAATACGCGATCGGACCGGCCCAGTACCTTTGCCGTTGGCAGCGCGTCGATCTTGTCGAACACACCGCGATCGGCTTCCGCATCCATCTCCAGCGTCACTTCCCAGACGCTCTTGCCGCCCTCGCGGTGCACCATGGTCAGGTGCTCGACCGTCAGGCCATACTCGCCAATCACCGTGAGAATCTGCCCCAGGTTGCCGGGCCGATGCTCCGATTCAATCAGCAAGATCTCAGGTATTTTCATAACCGGGCTCCCTCTGGCTGGCGGCCGTAGTGTACTCCCTGCCATCCCTGTATCGGCGGCTTTGACGATACTGAAACCGGGGTGCCGATGGTATGGCCAGTCGCGTATCATTGGCCGACTCGCCACCTCCCAGGAGCGCCGTGATGGCCACCGCAGCAGAAAACGTCAAAACCGGGCCGACCTCGCTGGATCCGCTGGATCTGTTCGATGTGCAAAGTGAACTGAGCGAAGAAGAGCAGCTCGTCAAGGACACCGTTGCACGCTTTGTCGATGAAAAGGCGCTGCCGGTCATTCCTGAGGCGTTCGAAAAGGGCCGCTTTCCTGCCGAACTGGTACCGGAGATCGCATCACTGGGGCTGCTCGGCAGTTCGATCGAAGGTTACGACTGCGCGGGACTCAATGCCGTTTGCTACGGATTGATCTGCCAGGAACTCGAACGTGGTGACAGCGGGCTGCGCAGTTTTGTATCAGTGCAATCCAGCCTGGTGATGTACCCGATTTACGCCTATGGCTCTGACGAGCAGAAACAGCGCTGGCTGCCGGCGCTCGCGAAGGGTGAGGCGATTGGCTGTTTCGGCCTGACCGAACCGCAGGGCGGGTCCGATCCGTCCAACATGCAGACACGTGCAAAACGCGACGGTGATGACTGGATTCTCAATGGCTCAAAAATGTGGATCACCAACGGCACCATTGCCGATGTTGCTGTTGTCTGGGCAAAGACTGAGGATGGCATACAGGGCTTCCTGGTTGAAAAAGACATGCCCGGTTTCGCCGCACCGGAAATCGAGCACAAGTTTTCTTTGCGCGCTTCGGTTACTTCATCACTGTTTTTCGACAACGTGCGTGTGCCGGACGCCAACCGGCTGCCAAAGGTACGCGGGCTCAAAGGCCCACTGGGCTGCCTGACACAGGCACGCTACGGTATTACCTGGGGCGCGATTGGCGCGGCGCAGGCCTGCCTGCAGGAACTGATCGATTACACCGGCACCCGCATCCTGTTCGACCGTCCCTTGTCACACACCCAGACGGCGCAACGGCGGCTGGCGGATATGGCACGACGCATTACGCTTGCACAGCTTTTGTCGTTGCGTCTTGGCCGGCTGAAAGATGCCGGACGCATGTCGCCGACTCAGGTGTCGCTGGCCAAATGGAACAACGTGCGCATGGCGCTGGATATTGCCCGTGACTGCCGTGATTTGCTTGGTGGCAGCGGAATCAGCGTGGAGTTTTGCCCGATCCGGCACATGCTAAACCTCGAGAGTGTCATCACCTACGAGGGGACTGAAACAGTGCACGAGCTGGTGATCGGGCGCGAGCTGACCGGGGTGAATGCTTTCTGAGCAGCTGGTACCACAGTTCGCACACGTTCTGCAGGAGGACTTCAACTGCGAACATGTCTCGCAGGAGCGGCTTTAGTCGCGAACATGTCTCGCAGGAGCGACCTTAGCCGCGAACATGTCTCGCAGGAGCGGCTTTAGCCGCGAACCGAAATTATGAGTAAACAAGGCCTCGCCAAAACCGCAACACGCGGCATCAATCGCGCCGAGATTGTCGACAGGAATTTCATCGATTTTCTCGACCAGTGGGACGAACCGTTCAATCCTGGCGACCCGTCGTTGTCCATCTCCGGAGATACCGAGTTCAGCGGAGCCCAGCTATTGCTGTTGTTCGACAGCATGATGAAATCGCGCCTGCTGGACATCACGGCTCGCGAAATGCGCGCGCGGAACGAAGGCTATTACACCATCGGCAGCTCCGGTCACGAGGCCAACGCAATAGTTGGCATGCAGACCCGCACTACTGACCCGGCTTTCCTGCACTATCGCAGCGGTGGCTTCATGCTGGCACGGTCCGCCCAGCTGCCGGACTGCGACCCGATCAACGATACGCTCCTTTCACTGGCCGCATCCCGTGAAGACCCGTCGTCCGGCGGGCGTCACAAGGTCTGGGGAAGCAAGCCCGGCTGGGTGCTGCCGCAGACTTCAACCATTGCCTCCCACTTGCCCAAAGCCGTCGGCACTGCCATCGCGCTGGCCCAGGCCAAGCGCATAGGTACCAAAATACCGGTACCTGCCGACAGCATCGTGATTTGTTCTTTTGGCGATGCCAGCATCAACCACAGCGCTGCGCAGGGTGCTTTCAACGCTGCACAGTGGACTGCGTACCAGAACCTGCCCGTGCCGATCCTGTTTGTGTGCGAGGACAATACACTCGGTATTTCGGTACGCACACCAGACGGCTGGATACGCGCCGCATTTAATAGCCGTGCCGGGCTTGCCTATCGCTATGCTGACGGACTCGACGTGGTCAGCTCCTGGGCGGCCGTGCAGGAGGCCATCGATGAATGTCGCGTTACCCGAATGCCGGTGTTCCTGCATCTGCGGGTATGCCGCCTGCTGGGCCATGCGGGCACCGATGTCGAAACCGAATATCGCTCGTTACAGGACATCGAAACTACGGAAGCGCGCGATCCGCTGCTGATGACTGCAGAAACAGTACTCGAAGCCGGGCTGATGGACTCAACAGCCATTCGCCGCCGCTATGAAGAACTACGGGATCGTGTGCGCCGCACCGCCGGCCGCATAACAAAGCGGCCGCGCCTGGAAACCCGCGAAGAAGTTGTCCGGCCGATGGCGCCATTCACGCCGAAACAGGTCGAAGCAGAGGCTGGTCGCAGCGACTACGACCGCAGTAGCGCCTTTGGCGGGCGAACGCTGCCAGAGGAAGCCGGGGCACGGCACCTCGCGATAAACATAAACCGGGCGCTGCATGACCTGATGGCCAAGTATCCGGAGATGACGCTGTTTGGCGAGGATGTCGCGCAGAAAGGCGGTGTTTACACGGTAACCACGGGCCTGCACAAAACTTTCAGCGGCAACCGGGTCCACAATACGCTTCTTGATGAGACCACGATTCTCGGCATGGCCCAGGGCGCGGGCTACATGGGTCTGCTGCCGTTTCCGGAAATCCAGTACCTTGCCTATCTGCATAATGCCGCCGACCAACTGCGTGGCGAAGCCTGCTCACTGCAGTTCTTTTCGAACAACCAGTTTTCCAACCCGATGGTGATCCGCATTGCATCGCTTGGCTACCAGAAAGGTTTTGGCGGGCATTTCCACAACGACAATTCGTTCGCGGCCCTGCGCGACATACCGTCGCTGATTATTGCCTGCCCGTCGCGTGGCGACGATGCGGCAATGATGCTGCGAACCTGCGCAGCCCTGGCCAGGGTCAATGGGCGGGTCAGCGCATTCCTGGAGCCTATTGCGCTGTACATGACAAAGGACCTGTACGAAGCGAAGGATGGCAAGTGGTGTTTTGATTACCCGGCGCCCGACTGCTTCATCCCGTTTGGCGAGGGCCGGGTCTACTTCCCGGCTGCCAAAGATCTGCTGATCATCACTTATGGCAACGGCGTGCCGATGTCGCTACGCGTCGCGGATCAATTACGACGGAGCAGCGGTGCGAACACCCGAATCCTCGACCTGCGCTGGCTCAAACCACTAAACCGCGAGCTGATCGCCGAACATGCCGGCCAGGTCGGTCGCGTGCTGGTAGTCGACGAAGGACGTCAGACCGGTGGTATTGCCGAGGAGATCTTTACCGCTATCGACGAACAGGTCGGCAGTGGGGTCGTCAAACGACGGGTAACCGGTGCCGACAGCTACATTCCATTGGCCGCGGCCGCCAACCTGGTTCTGGCCTCAGAAAAAGAAATAATGGACGCCGCCCGTCAACTACTGAGGTAAGTCATGACCATGCGCAACCCACCTGAGGGCTATCAGAAAGTCACGCCATACATCATCGTCAAGGGGCTCGACGAGGAACTCGGTTTTCTCGATACCGTATTCGGCACAGAGGTACAGGAGAAGATAGTCGACAAGAGTGGTGCGGCGAAGCACGCACAGCTCATGATCGGTGACTCGATGCTGATGCTGGGTGAATCGCCCGGCGATGATTATCCGCCGCAGCCCGCGAGCCTCTACATATATGTCGACGATTGCGATGCCGTACACAACAAGGCACTCGCGAATGGTGCAACCGAAATCATGCCGCCCGATGACATGTACTATGGCGACCGCCACGGCGGTATCGTCGACCCAGCGGGCATCATCTGGTGGATCGCAACGCACTTCGAGGACGTAAGTCACGAAGAACTGCAGCGGCGATCCGTCGCGCACTCGCAGTAGCTACTCTTGCCAAAAGCGCGCTATGACCACCGCGCGGTGTGGAACATTGCCGCGCCGCTGATTCTTTCCAATATCACCGTACCGCTACTGGGTATGGTCGATACTGCCGTAGTCGGTCATCTGGACAGCCCGCATTACATCGGTGCGGTCGCCGTTGGCGCAACCATTTTCAGCTTTATCTACACCGGGCTGAATTTCCTGCGCATGGGCACTACCGGGATTACCGCGCAGGCGCTGGGCGCAGACGACAACAGCGAATTACGCACTGTACTTGGCCAGGTACTCGGAATTGCACTGGCAATGGCGGCGTTGTTGCTTGTGTTTCAGTTGCCGATCGGGGCGCTTGCGCTTTGGCTGATAGCACCCAGTCCCGAGGTCACGGCACAAACGGAGCTGTACTACTCGATTCGTATCTGGAGCGCGCCAGCGGCGCTGGCCAATTTTGCACTGGTCGGCTGGTTCATCGGGCTCCATAACTCACGAGCCCCACTGCTCATGATGATCCTGGTCAACCTGGTCAACATTGGCCTGGATATCCTGTTGGTCGTTTACCTGGGTTACAAGACCGATGGTGTCGCCATTGCCTCAGTACTGGCAGAGTACTCGGGCCTCATGGTTGGCCTGCTGCTGGTCGCCCGCGAACTTCGTCTGCGCCCTGGCCAGTGGTTGCGCGAACGGCTGATAGACCGCACACGCATCAAACGCCTGTTTGCAGTCAACGCCAATCTGCTGATTCGGACAATGTCGCTGATGTTCGCCTTCGGTTTCCTTACCGCCATGGGCGCGCGGCAGGGTGACATCATTCTTGCCGCAAATGCCATTCTGCTCAATATGCAGTACTTTATGGCCAGCGCGCTGGATGGTTTTGCCAACGCCGCCGAAGCGATGGTCGGCCGTGCTATTGGCGCACAACACCGCGACAGCATTCGTAAGGCAATCAGACTGTCGATGTTCTGGTCGGTGCTGATTGCTGTTGTATTTATGGCCGCATGGGCTGCCGGCGGCCGTCCAATCATCTATTTACTTACGGACATCGAGGCTGTGCGCGCGACAGCGCTGCTATACCTGCCCTGGGTAATCATTTCGCCAATTGTCTCCACCTGGAGCTTTCTTTACGACGGTGTTTACGTTGGCGCGACGCTGGCGCGAGAGATGCGCAATACCATGCTGGCCTCCACATTCCTGGTGTTCGTGCCTGCCTTTTACCTGCTGCAACCTCTCGGCAACCACGGCCTGTGGCTGGCCTTCCTGCTGTTCATGGCTGCGCGTGGGCTCACCATGCACTTCCTGCTGCCGCGCAAGCTGGCCGCGCTGACATAGAACGTCGTCGTGCCGGCCCGGCCGGTTCGACTCCTTGTCGCAAGTAGTCGCGGCTGGAAGCCGCTCCCACGACGACCCATCGCAAATAAGTCGCGGCTCGCCGGCTTTTTTATTGCGGCACGCCCGACGCGCCGGGTTACGCGACGATCGGTGCGATGACGAGCGAGACGATCGCCATTACGTTGATGAGAATGTTCATCGACGGCCCCGACGTGTCCTTGAACGGATCACCAACAGTGTCGCCAACCACAGCA
>JABDJB010000069.1 GCA_013003425.1 Gammaproteobacteria bacterium
GCCCCGGCGAACGCCCGAGCGCATGCAGGCCTCGGCCTGCGGCCTCGCAACAGGAGTCGCTCCGCGACCCGTCCGGTCTGCGTGTCGGGATACACGCAAATCCGGCCGGGAATCCGAACAGCCCGACACAGAAAAAAGCCGTTGCAAAGCAACGGCGGATAAACAATTGGTCGGGGTGAGAGGGTGAGCCGGAAGAAGGCGAAGCGCCAGCTTCGCCCCGGCGAACGCCCGAGCGCATGCAGGCGCTCGGGCCGGGAATCCGAACAGCCCGACACAGAAAAAAGCCGTTGCAAAGCAACGGCGGATAAACAATTGGTCGGGGTGAGAGGATTTGAACCTCCGGCCCCTGCCTCCCGAAGACAGTGCTCTACCAGGCTGAGCTACACCCCGTTGCTGAGTATCAGTACGACCGGTCTACGGATAGTCTGGCCAGTGCGCTCAATGCGTCTTTGTAGTCCGAGTCGGGAACCGCCTGGATAGCCTCCAGGGCAGCCTCGGCTTCACGTCGAGCGAGCTGCGCAGTGTACTGAAGGGCCTCGGTCGATTCAATCACGCCCATTACTTCATTTATATGGTCCAGGCCGCCGGCCTCGATTGCCTTGCGCATCAGGTTGACCTGTTCCGGGGTTCCGCGGCGCATGGCGTGGATCAGCGGCAGCGTCGGTTTGCCCTCGGCAAGGTCGTCACCGATATTCTTGCCCAGTTCCTCCGGTGACGCGCTGTAATCGAGTACATCGTCGATCAGCTGGAATGCAGTGCCCAGGTGGCGACCATAGCGCGACAGTTGTTCCTCCAGCGCGGCAGGCTGGTCTGCAAGTACGGCCGCTATTTGCACGCCAGCTTCGAACAGCTTTGCTGTCTTGCGGTGAATTACCTTCAGGTAGGCATCTTCTGTGGTATCCGGGTCGTGGCAGTTGACCAGCTGCATTACCTCGCCCTCGGCGATGGTATTGGTCGCGTTTGCGAGTATCTGCATGACACGCATGCGGTCTATCTCGACCATCATCTGGAAAGCGCGCGAATACAAAAAGTCACCGACCAGCACGCTGGCTTCGTTACCCCATACCGTATTAGCCGTTTCCTGGCCGCGGCGCAGGGCAGAGGCATCGACAACATCGTCATGCAGTAATGTGGCCGTGTGAATAAACTCGATGATCGCTGCGGCCTTGATATGGTCCGAGCCGGTGTAGCCGCAGGCGCGCGACGCGACTATGACAAGTGCCGGGCGCAGACGCTTGCCGCCGCTGCCAATGATGTAATTGGCGACCTGGTCGATCAGGACCACATCGCTGTGGAGCTGGTGCCGGATCTCGTCATCGACGGCGGCCAGGTCATCGCCCACCAGCGAGCGGACGGAGTCCATAGTTGCGGGGCGCGGCGCCGGGCGTGTCTGGGCTTCTTGCATGAGGCCATTATCCCGAGGTTTGGCCCCGTCCCCAAGTCCCGCGGCTGGCGGGCCCCGGGGCCTGCCAGGCTGGTCCAGGGGCAAAGGCAGGCCTGGCGGCCGGCAGGGCCGGCCCCCTGCAGGCTACAGGGCCGTTGACCCGCCCCGATGATGCCTTTAGAATGCGCGGTCTTTGTCTGCGAACAATCTGATTTATCGGGAGTTTTGGCATGTATGCCGTAATCCGTACCGGTGGCAAGCAATACCGGGTGACCGAGGGAAGTTCTCTCAAGGTCGAAAAAATTGAAGGCGCCGAAGGCGATTCGGTCGAGTTTAACGATGTACTGCTCGTCGGCAACGGTGCCGATGTAACCGTCGGCGCGCCCGTTGTTGCGGGCAGCAAGGTTACCGCCACGGTGGAAGAGCAGGGCCGTTCGCGTAAAGTCGACGTTGTGAAATTTAAACGACGTAAAGGCTACAAGCGCCAGCATGGCCACCGCCAGCACTTCACGAAAGTGCGCGTCACGTCGATCACGGCCGGTTGAGGAGCTAAAAGATGGCACACAAGAAAGCAGGCGGCAGCAGCAAGAACGGCCGCGAATCAGAATCCAAACGGCTTGGCGTTAAAATGTACGGCGGCCAGGCTGTGCGCGCCGGCAACATTATCGTGCGCCAGCGGGGCACGCAGTTTCATCCCGGCGTGAATGTCGGCATTGGTCGTGATCACACCTTGTTCGCGACTGCCGACGGCAAGGTACGGTTTGAAAAGAAGGGCGATAAGGGGCGTAAATACGTCAACGTCGTCAGCGACTGACGCGGTTGCAAAACCGGTTCGAAAAAACCCCGCCTGCGCGGGGTTTTTAGTTTGTGTTTCGGTCGCCTCTATAATGGGGCGATTCTCGCGATGACGCTGGATATATCGCAATGAAGTTTGTCGATGAAGCAACGGTACGCGTTTATGCGGGCAATGGCGGTCACGGTATCGTCAGCTTCCGGCGGGAGAAATACGTGCCGTTTGGTGGTCCGGATGGCGGTGATGGCGGCAAAGGTGGCGATGTTTATCTCGTCGCCGACGGTGCCATCAATACGCTGGTCGATTTTCGTGTCGGGCGTGCCTACCGGGCCCAGCATGGCGAGAGCGGCCGCGGGCGCAACCAGACCGGAGCCTCCGGCGACGACCTGGAAGTGCCGGTTCCGGTCGGGACCATCGTGCACGACATGGATACTGGCGAACTGATTGGTGACCTGACCGAGGCGGACCAGCGTCTGCTGGTCGGGCGCGGCGGCCGGCCCGGTGTCGGCAACACCCGTTTCAAATCCAGTACCAATCGCGCGCCGAGACAGGCCACCCGCGGCACCCAGGGGGAATTCCGCTACCTGCGGCTGGAACTCAACCTGCTGGCTGATGTTGGTCTGGTCGGTTTGCCGAATGCGGGCAAGTCGACCCTGCTGCGCAGCCTGTCAGCCGCAAAACCAAAAGTGGCGGATTACCCCTTCACGACGCTGCACCCGGTGCTGGGTGTGGTGGCAGTGAATCGTCATCGCAGCTTTGTAATGGCTGATATTCCGGGCCTCATCGAGGGCGCGGCCGAGGGTGCCGGGCTGGGAACGCGGTTCCTGCGTCATATCCAGCGCACCGGATTGCTCCTGCACCTGGTCGACATATCGGCCCACACCGACCCGGTCGACGACGTTGGCACGATTGCCGCGGAGTTGAGCAAGTTCAATGCCGAACTGGCGCAGCGCGAGCGCTGGCTGCTGCTCAACAAGATCGATATGTTCCCGCAGGATGAAATAGACGCACGCTGCAACGATATTGTCGAGCGCCTGGGCTGGAACGGCCGGGTTTATCGTATTTCAGCCCTGTCGGGTGGCGGCACGCACGTGCTCGCCAATGCGGTCATGGACCGGCTCGATGAACTCGAAGCCGGCGAGCAGGCAGATTAGGACAAAGCGCGTACGCGTGTGTTGAGCCGGCTCTTGTGACGCGCAGCTTTGTTTTTATGAATGATCCCTTTGACGACCATGGTGTCAATTACCGGCACGGCCTGCTTGTAGGCTTCCTGTGCCGCTGTCTTGTCGCCTGACTCGATCGCTTTCAGTACCAGCTTGATCTGGGTGCGCATCCGCGAGCGCAGGGCCATGTTGTGGGCACGTCGCTTGACGGCCTGGCGGGCGCGCTTTGCTGATGATTTTATGTTGGCCAAAATCTCTCTCCGTTATTTTCTGCTGCTTCTTCTGCTCAGGAGGAGACGGCTGGCGCCGCTCCCGCCCCGGCGGAAGGGCGCGTAGTCTCGCCGCTTTTCCCAGTCTTGTCAACGCGTTCCACGGGGTGAGCGTGGCGGGCGGGCAGTGTGACCGGTATGATCGGCGCTGTTCTGTGCAGCGGCCCTCCGCATGAGCCCCAAACTGTTGCGATCCACATACGTGGTCGGCGGGATGACTCTGGTCTCGCGTATCACGGGCTTTATACGCGATATCGTGTTCGCGCGGGCATTCGGTGCCGGCATGGGCATGGATGCCTTCGTGGTCGCCTTCCAGATCCCCAATTTTCTCCGTCGGCTGTTTGGCGAGGGGGCCTTCTCGCAGGCCTTCGTGCCGGTATTTTCCGAGTACCACAGCCAGCGCAGCCGGACGGAAGTCCGCGAGCTGGCTGCACGGGTGACCGGGACGTTCGCCGTAATTTTGCTGGTTGTCACTATAGTCGGGATTGTTGCTGCGCCGCTCCTGATCCTGCTGTTCAGCGCTGGCTTCGCGGCCAACGCAGATCAGTACGGGCTCGCCGTTGCCATGTTGCGGCTGACTTTTCCGTACCTGTTTTTCATCTCGCTGACGGCACTGGCCGCTGGCGTGCTCAATACACTCGGGCGCTTTGCCGTGCCGGCCATCACGCCGGTGCTGCTGAACCTGTGTTTCATAGCTGCGGCGCTGGCGCTGGCGCCGCAGATGGAACAGCCGGTCATGGGGCTGGCCATTGCGGTGTTCGTTGCAGGCATTGTGCAACTTGCCTTCCAGCTGCCGTTCCTTGCACGCGAGGGTGTGCTGTCCATGCCGCGCTGGGGCGCCGGTCACGAGGGCGTCAAACGAATTTTTGTCCTGATGCTGCCGGCGATATTCGGATCGTCGGTAGCCCAGGTGAACCTGCTGATAGATCGTCACATCGCATCGTGGTTGCAAACGGGCAGCATCAGCTGGTTGTACTATTCAGACCGGCTGATGGAATTTCCCCTGGGTGTATTCGGTATCGCGCTGGGAACGGTAATCCTCCCGGGCTTGTCGCGACATTATTCAGACAAGGACATGGGGATGTTTTCGGCCACCGTTGACTGGTCGCTGCGACTGATGCTGCTGATCATGCTGCCGGCGGCTGTTGCCCTGTTCATGCTGGCGGTGCCGGTGATCAGCACCTTATTCCAGTATGGCGACTTCGTTGCGCGAGACACGCGCATGGCCAGCTATAGCGTAATGGCCTATGCCATCGGGCTGCTCGGCTTTGCGCTCGTAAAAGTTCTGGCGCCGGCCTATTTCTCGCGCCAGGACACGCGCACCCCGGTGCGTATCGGTGTCATCGCGATGGTGGCTAATGTGGCTCTCAACCTGGTGCTGGTAGTCGCAATGGTACGCAGCGGTTTTTCTGCGCCGCATACCGGTCTCGCCCTGGCGACCGGCCTGTCCGCTCTGCTGAATGCGGCGTTGCTTTATCGCGGGCTGCGGCGGCGTGAGGTCTACACGCCGGAACCCGGCTGGATCGTGCTGCTGCTTCGCTTTGCTGCAGCCAATGCGGTCATGACGGTTGCGTTGTACTTTATCGCCGGACCGGTGCAATGGTGGATTGATGCCGATTGGATGGCGCGCGTGATGCGTTTGACCCAGTGTGTGATTGGTGGTGCCGTAGTGTACGGCGCGGCCTTGCTGTTATCCGGCTTTCGACCACATCAGCTGCGCGCGAGGGCAGCCGGCTGATGGAGTTCATCCGGGGTATTGGCAATCTGCGCGAGCGTCACCGGAACTGTGTAGCCACCATCGGCAACTACGATGGCGTGCATCGCGGGCACCAGGCGGTTATTGCCGCTGTCATCGCGCGCGCGCAGCAACTGGGCTGTCCGTCGGCTGCCGTCGTTTTCGAGCCAACCCCGCAGGAGTTTTTTACCGGCTCGCGTGCCCCGGCGCGACTGACCACGTTGCGTGAGAAACTCCAGCAACTGGATGCCTCCGGGCTGGATCGGGTGTTGTGCGTCCGGTTTAACCGGCGCGTTGCCAGCATGTCGCCGCAGCAGTTCATTGACCGGCTCATTAAACAGGGTCTGGCGGTGCGTCACCTGACCGTGGGCGCGGATTTTCGTTTCGGGCGGGATCGTGGCGGAGATTTTGCCATGCTGGTTGCGGCGGGCGAGACGCTCGGGTTCGGCGTAACCGCCATCGATGACTTTGCACTGGACGGCGACAGGGTGAGCAGCTCTGCGGTACGCGAGGCTCTGGCACGCGGTGACCTGCAGTTGGCTGCGCGGCTGCTGGGACGGGCCTATTCGATGTCCGGGCGGGTGCAACGCGGCCAGCAGCTCGGTCGCCGGCTCGGTTTTCCGACAGCCAATATCCCGCCACGGCGCCGGGTGCTGCCGCTGCATGGTGTGTTCGCCGTCCGGGTGGGCGGTGTCACGGATACCAGCATGCCAGGCGTGGCCAGCCTCGGTGTGCGACCGATGGTCGACGGCGTCGACCCGCTGCTGGAGGTGCACCTGTTCGACTTCGATGCAGATATTTACGGTTGCCAGGTGCAGGTGGAGTTTGTCGAGCGGCTGCGTGAGGAGCGGGTATTTACTGATTTGCATGCGATGGTCGACCAGATGCACGAGGATGCCGCCCGGGCTCGCGAACTGCTCGGCGTCGGGCCTGCCGAATAAGCACAGCGTCGTGGTAACCTTGCCAGCTTGATTTCCCGGGGCAATTGACGTGTCTGACAACCCGAAAAAACAATACAAGCAGACGCTGAATCTGCCGCAGACGGCATTTCCCATGCGTGCCAACCTGGCGCAGCGCGAGCCAGGCATGCTGGAGCAGTGGGAGCGTGACGAGCTTTACCAGACGATACGCGAAGTATCACGTGGCCGGCCAAAGTTCATGCTGCCGGACGGTCCTCCCTATGCCAACGGCTCGATACACATGGGGCATGCCGTTAATAAGGTGTTGAAGGACATCATCGTCAAGTTTCACACGCTCGATGGCCGTGACGCCCCATATGTGCCCGGCTGGGATTGCCACGGCCTGCCTATCGAGCACCAGGTCGAGCGCAAGCACGGACGTTTCGACGACATGCTGGAACTGCGCCAGGCGTGCCGCGAGTACGCAATGAAGCAGGTCGAGCAGCAGCGACGCGATTTCCGCCGCCTGGGTGTACTTGGTGACTGGGACCGGCCATACCTGACGATGGCGCCGCGTTATGAGGCCGAACAGCTGCGCGCGCTCGCCGCCATCATAGCCAATGGTCACGTTTACAAAGGCTACAAGCCGGTCCACTGGTGCCTGGACTGCCGTTCGGCGCTTGCCGAGGCCGAGGTCGAGTACCAGGACAAGACTTCACCGAGCATCGATGTGCGGTTTCCGTTTGCCGATGAAAAGAAGTTTGCGGCGGTTTGGGGTCCGGGCGACCTGGGCGAGGGCACGTTGTCTGTCCCGATCTGGACGACGACGCCGTGGACCCTGCCGGGAAACCAGGCTGTCGCGATCCATCCGGAATTCAGTTACACGCTTGTGCAGTGTGAGGTCGATGGTTCCAGAGAGCGGTTGCTGGTTGCAACCGACCTGCTGCAGTCGTTCCTGCAGCGGGTCGACGCGGAATCTGTCGCGGTTCTCGGCGAACGCCGCGGCGCGGTTTTTGGCGGGCTCAAACTGCGGCACCCGTTCTATGATCGCCCCTCGCCGGTAATACTCGCCGATCACGTTACGCTGGAAGCGGGTACCGGCGCGGTGCACACGGCACCGGGTCATGGCCAGGAAGACTTTGCCGCCGGTGTGGCTAATGACCTGCCGCTGGATAATCCGGTCGGCAGCGACGGTTGTTTCCTTCCTGATGTTCCGCTGTTTGCCGGTGAGCATGTGCTCAAGGCAAACGACCATGTAATTGAAGTGTTGCAGCAGCACGGCGCGCTGCTGCATCTGGAGAAATACCCGCATAGTTATCCGCATTGCTGGCGTCACAAATCGCCGCTGATTTTTCGCGCCACGCCGCAGTGGTTTATCAGTATGGACGAGAAGGGTCTGCGGGCGACTGCGCTGGAAGAGATCAGAAAAGTCAGGTGGACACCGGACTGGGCGCAACAGCGCATAGAAGCGATGGTGGAAGGCCGTCCGGACTGGTGTATTTCACGGCAGCGGGCATGGGGTGTGCCCATAGCGGTGTTTGCCCATCGGCAGACCAATGACCTGCATCCACGCACCGTGGAGATCCTGGAGCAGCTGGCGGCCCGTATTGGCGAAGACGGGCCGGATTCGTTTGCGGTGTGGCAGGCAGCAGATGCCGCCGAGCTGATTGGTGACGACGCGGACGAATACGAAAAAGTCACCGATACCATGGATGTCTGGTTTGACTCCGGCTGCTCGCACTTTTGTACGCCGCCCGCTTTCCCGCAGCTGGAGTTTCCGGCCGATTTGTACCTGGAAGGTTCTGACCAGCATCGGGGCTGGTTCCAGAGTTCCTTGCTGACCTCCGTCGCCATCAACGGACATGCGCCTTATCGTGGAGTGTTGACGCACGGTTTTGCGGTCGATGAGGGCGGCCGCAAGATGTCCAAGTCCATCGGCAATGTGATCGAGCCACAGAAGATCGTCGGCACGCTCGGTGCGGATATTCTGCGGCTGTGGGTCGCGGCGGCCGATTTCAGTGGCGAGATCAATGTATCGGACGAAATTCTCCGCCGCCTGTCCGATTCGTACCGCCGTATGCGCAACACCACCAGGTTCCTGCTGGGCAACCTGCATGGCTATGACGCGACCAGCGACGAGGTGCCGGTCGGTGAGATGCTGGCGCTCGATCGCTGGGCGCTTGATACCGCGGCGAAGCTGCAGGAAGAAATCCTTCAGGCCTACCGGGATTATGAGTTCCACCTTATCTATCAGAAGGTGCACAATTTCTGTGCGGTCGATATGGGGCGCTTCTATCTCGATATCATCAAGGATCGTCTGTACACCATGCCGACAGGCAGCCGCGGGCGTCGCTCCGCGCAAACGGCCATGTTTCACATTGCCGAAGCGATGGTGCGCTGGCTGGCGCCGGTGCTCAGTTTTACGGCCGAGGAAGTCTGGCAGGCGTTGCCGCAACCGCGCTCCGGCGAACGCGATATGTCAGTGTTGCTGTCGCAATGGCACGCCATTCCCTCTGGTGACGAGCACGAGCTCGACTGGCCTGCCCTGATAGCCGTTCGCGATGCGGTTAACCGGGAGCTGGAACGTGAGCGCGAGAGAGGTGAGCTGGGTTCGGCGCTTGCCGCCGAAGTCGATTTGTATTGCGAGGCACCGCTGCACGATGCGTTGGCACAGCTCGGTGACGAGCTGCGTTTCCTGCTGATCACTTCAGAGGCCAAAGCGCACGCTGCGGCAGACCGACCGGCAGATGCCATCGCCATCGAGGATGGCCTGTGGATGCAGGTAACGGTCAGCCAGCACGCCAAGTGCCAGCGCTGCTGGCACCGGCGGGCCGATGTCGGGTCGTCGCAGGCGCACCCGGAGATCTGCGGCCGGTGTATCGACAACATTGACGGTGATGGCGAAGCACGGCGGTGGGTGTGACAACACAAGATGCCAGCCGGTCGGGGCGCAGTGCCAGGGGCTGGCTTGTGTTGTCGGCATTGATAATCGCCGCTGATCAGCTGACAAAGCTGTATATCGTCAACAACCTGGTGTATCGCCAGGTGATCGAAGTCTCTCCGCTGCTGGATATTACCCGCCTGCATAACACCGGGGCGGCGTTCAGCCTGCTGGCAGACATGGGTGGGTGGCAGCGCTGGTTTTTTATCGCGCTTGGCAGCGCCGTGAGCGCGCTGATTGCCGTGTGGCTGACCCGGCTGCAGGTTCCGGCGCAGCGGTTACTGGCGGCTGGCCTGGCGCTGATACTCGGTGGGGCGCTGGGTAACGTGATCGACCGGCTGGTCTACGGTCACGTCGTTGATTTTATACACGCGCACTATGGCGACTGGTATTGGCCGGCATTCAATGTTGCTGACAGTGCGATTACCGTGGGTGCCGCGATTCTAATACTCGACACGATCCTGGATGCCCGCCGTCAGCGCCGCGCGACAAAAGAAAAATAACAGGGGCCGTTCAGGCTGTCGGTTCGGCCTGCCGCCTCAGCGCGGTCAGCATTTCTTCCACAACCACCGCGGTGTCACGGGATTTGTCGTGTGAACGACTGACCGGTGTGAGGCCGGGGAAGCCGGGCCTGTGTGCCAGGGCCCTTACCAGTTCATCCAGATTGATAGGCCGATGGGGATTCATTTGTTGGCTTCTCCGCCGCGAAAACTCACGACTACGTCCTGCTTGGTGTCGCCCAGCGAGAACAGCGGTCCGTGTTCCTGCAGCGCGTGGGGTGTCAGCTGTTCTCCGTCGGCCTTGCTCCGGGTGACGTCGTGGCGCGACCTGAACAGTCGTGCCAGCCAGTTACGAATTCCAGTGTGTAAGACAAACATCAGGCCAGGAAGGCTCCGGGAGGGCTGCAACGCGGCAATTATAGGAAAGCCGCGCGCGCGGTTATGTGTGCCGGATCACAGATCGGCTTTTACATAAGCCAGTTTGCAGCGCCTAGCGCCAGCAGATGTCGGTAGTGTTATTTTCGTCGTCGTCTCTGGCGAATTTTGTGCCTTGCTCGTCCAGGCTGAAAAACGCACATTTCTTGTCGGCAGTCTGGCCGCCCGTGGCCGTCGCTGCAGCGTCAAAGCCCTGCAGATCAGCATTGTTGATCTGCAGCGTAAAGTGGCCGTCACCGCTTGCGGTACCGAGGTCGAGGCCACTTGCACCGAGATCATTGGTGTAGGTGTTGTTTTGCAGATAAAACTTTTCCTGCGCGGCGGCGACACGCAGCAACGCGGCCATTGCGTCACTCCGCTGCGAGCGCAGGACGTGACCGCGATAGTTGGGTACCGCAATGGCCGCCAGGATGATCAGGATAGCGACCGTGATCATCAGCTCAGTAAGTGTAAACCCTGTTTGCCTGTTCACCGGTCAACTTCCTCCTGTACCCAGTATGTGCGGCGCGGCCGGTTATCAATGATCGGGTCGATGGCTTCGGTGCCGACCAGCAGCGTAATTTCACTGACCGGCTGGTCGCCAGCGTCACAGTCATCGCAAGGTGGCGGCGTAAACACCAGTGCCGGTGTGGGTGGGATTCCCGGGCTGCCAAGTTCGTCGTACCGGTCACCGGGTGCTGGCGTGTCCGTGTTGTAGTTAAGCGGTGAGCCCGAGAGGATGTCGACCGTGTACAGCCGGCCACTGCCCAGCACAGAGGTTGGTTTGCAAGTGGGCTGGAAGCTGCCCGGCACATATGTTGTAAAAAATATGCGGTCAAGCACCGTCAGCGGCGCAGACAGGGATTTTTCAGCCGAATCGAACTCGATCAGCCACCCCTTGCGCGTGTCCAGATCATCGACGCCGGGCGTCACGTTATCCGTAACGTCCAGCAGATCATTGGGCCGGATCGGATCAGGGTAGCGCACCTGCTGGGTCGACGGGTCGACCGGTGCGGCGAACACATTCAGATCGCGCATCATGAAAAAGCCGTCCCGGACATCAGCCTCCAGGGGATGAGCGCGATGACCGGTACCGACCGATACTGTCAGGAAGCTACCAAAATTCTCGTCAATGATTCGAGTGACGCTTGGCGCGCTGTAGATACGACGATTGCCGGCCTCGCCGCCGCCGCCGAGTTCTGCAAACACGGTGCCGGTGATGGTGCTGTCACTGTTATCAATGTCGAAACGCCACACCCGGGCACGGGTATCGCCGACGTAAATGCGGTCGTCAAATCCGTCCTGGTTGGTGTCGATCACGCGCAGATCGGAGGGAATGCTGTGCGTCATGTCCTCCAGCGTCAGATCTGCTTCTTCGCGAATACTCGCCCACCATAGCCGCTCCCCGGTGAGTGCATCGACCATGTAAATGGCGCGACCCATATCGTCATCGCTGGTCGGGCGGTTCTTTGCGTCCTGGTTGGTGTCGTAGCCACCTGCAAAGAACAATACCTGCTTCGGGCTGCCGTCCCACCGGATTCTGGAAACGATTGGCGCGGACCAGGTCTGACCCAGTTCGGCAAAATCGCCGCTGCCACCTTCAATGGTCCAGGCGAGCCTGGGATTGGTGACATCGGTGATATCCAGTGCGTAGTAGTCGCGGCCACCGCGGCGCATGCCGGCAAACAGGTAGGCTCGTTCACCCGATTCAACGACCCGGTCGTTATCCTGCTCGTCGATCCAGACCCGAATGTCGCCATCCATCCCGTAAGCCTTGCGGGCGGTGAACTGTTGCTGCGGCAGGTTGCTGCGCAGGTCCTGCAGCTGGGGCAGCAGGTCGCTGGGTATGAAGGCAAAATGTTCGATGTCAGTTTCGCCGCGCAGCCTGGACTCCGGGTCTATTGCGTGCAGGAAGCCGTCATTGGTGCCGAAAAACAGCGCGAAATTGTCGCCGGCGTAGGCCACAAGGGTGGGCTGGCTGTGCAGCGGATCGCCGATAACCTGGCGCGCATTGCCGTCGCTGTCCAGCCCGCGCGCCCACTGCAGCAGCGCTTCGCGCTGATCGTCGGCAACACCAAGCATCGCTGCTGTCAGGCTGCCGTTGTCTTCGTGGACGGCATTGGAGCCGGCCGTAAGCAACCCGCTGGTTATGTTGGAGTAAATGTTGCGGCTTGTGCTCAGGGTGCCTGCAAAGCCACCCTCAGCGACGGTTTCATCCGGCAGCAGCGACCAGTAGCTTTGTGCGCCCTGCGCAAACAGACCATTTTCGTCAACGGCGGCACGGCCGTTGGCGTCAACGATAGTGGGCGTGCCGGATCCACCTGAGCCGTTTGGCCGGCCAATGCGGAATTTTTTCAGATTACCGTCCCAGTGCGGTTCGCCCCGGGTCGAGGGCTGGAACATCGCAAAGTAAACATCCTCGCGGTTGGTCAGCCGATTCTGTACATCAACTGACAGTGACGGTGCGGTAAAGCTCTCGGCGTCCGTCTGGATTGCCTCGATGATTTCGTTGAAGGCCCGTGCCAGGTCGTCTTCATCATCGGCAATAAAATAGCCGCTACGCATTACCGGGTTACCGTCGCTGTCCAGCACTGGATTGCCATCGGCATCAAGCACCGGTAGTTCACCGGTCGCGGCCTCTGATAACAGTTCCTGATCGGTGCGGAAACCGATAGTAAAGGTGGTAACGGTCTGGTCATCGGGCAAGGCATTGTCCGTGCGCTGGTCAACGTCGAAAAGATACTTGCTCAACTCGTCAAGACAGTTGCCTGAGCAGGAGCCCTGGCTGGTTGCGAAGCCGGGCAGGCCTTCGATACGGGTGTTGGCATCGGTATCGCTGACCGGCAGGCCATCGGTCAGTAACACAACGTAATTGCGCTGGCACTGCAGTTCGATGGGGCTGATGTAATTACCGTTGCTGTCCTGCGACGACGCAATTGACGGGCGCGCCCCATCCGAGTCGAAAGAGTTGTTGCCGAAATCGACCGGGCGGCCGGTGTAGTAGAGCGCCGCCTCGTACAGGGTTTCTGCCAACGGCGTACCACCACCGGGTGACATTGACTCGACGGCGGCGATGACCTGGTCGCGACCCTGTTCTATCGGCACCATTTCCTGCAGCACCATGCCGCCCTGGCCATCGGTGGAGAAGCGCATCAGGCCGACACGCACGCCGCTGATCCGCGACATGACGTTGCGTACCACCCGTTGCAGAACCTGCATGCGGGTGGACACGGTTGATTCGGCGCCGGATTGCTGAATCCAGTTGAGGTAATTGCTGCTGAAAAACGAATACAGATCGCGCGACGTCCAGTCGATTTCTACTCCGTCGTTTGTGGCCCATGGGCCATCGGCGCCATCGGCGGCGTAAAAATCGCCATCAATATTGCCATGAAGGCCACGGTCCGCCTCGCATTCCGTCAGCCGATCGGCGCTGTTGGGCTGGCCGGTCGAAGCGCCGTCTGCAACCGGTTGCCAGCTGGCAGGTTCCAGTGTGGCATCCCATTGGGCGAACTGCCCGCGGTAGGTGCCGCTGCCGCTGATAACCCGGCGTGCGGTCTGGCAGTGAAATGTCGCGTCGTTGACATAGTTGACCGAGGCGCAATCGGGCAGTGTTACCGTGCCCGATGTTTCCCGACGCCAGTAGAAGCGGTTGGCAGGGCAGTCACCGGTATAGGTGACCGATGCGTCGTAGTCCTTGCTTACCACTACATCACTGGCCATGCTGCCCGACGAATCCATTATGAACAGCACGTTGGGATTTCCCGGGTTGAGCATGGTGCCGGTCAGTATCTCGGTGTCATCGGCGCCGGCCGCGGCGTGAATTCCGCAACCGAGCATCACACCGGCGATAAAAGCGGCGCTGCGGCGCCTGGAGTATTTGTCGTTCATGTGGATCAGTTCCAGTAGAGAATGCGGGTGATGCGCAATGTGGCCGGATCGAACAGCACAGTGGCACCCCGGTCTTTCAGTTGTGCAGCCTGTTCGAGGCTGAGCAATGACCGCCCGCGCTCGATGCGCGTGCTGGCATCGGCCTGCAGGGCGAGAAGTTCACAGTCGTCGCATATACGGGCGTAGACGCGGGCTGATGATTTGCCGTTGAGCTGGAGCGAGAGGGCCATTACCTCGGCTGCTTCCTCCAGGTTGATCAGCGTGCCGGCCGCAGCTGTGGCAGACAGCGACAGTGAGAGAAACAGTGTGCAAAGTGCGTTACGCATGGTCATTTCCTCAGCGGCCGTCGGGATTGGGCGCAAGCACGAAATATCCGGCGCGCTGGGTTGATCGCGCGCCACGCGCGGGCGTCGTGGCGGCGCCGCGGCTCTCGAAGTGCACCTGGCTGGAGGCTTCGCCAAACGCGACGTAGCCCTGGAACGAAGTATTCACCGCAACATTGACAACGGGCGTCCCGCTGGTGTCGCTGTAGCTGTAGTTGGTGGTCGGTCGCACAGGGTCGTTGCGAAGTTCCGCCCCGGTCAGCGTCACCTGGCCTGGCGCGATGCGCATTTCGGCCATAATGGCGGACTCGGCACCCTGGAAAGCGTATTGGCCACGCTGCATGTTGTCAGCCATGGCGGCCTCGAGCGTGGCGGTGTTGAGTCCTGCAACACCCAGCAGCGTGAGGATCATCAGCAGGACCAGCCCGACGATCAGGGCTGCGCCCCGTTGCCGGTGCGGCAATGAAATGTTCATAACTCACCTTCTCTTATGGATTCATTTCTCAGAAAAATCGTGCGCGAAACCAGCAGACGGCGAAAATTCGCGGCTGCACCGGCCGGCGTGAATTGCTGGTCGGCATAGGTATAAGTGCGCGTGTCGTTGAAGCCTGGTTCCGGGCGATCGGCTCGCATACGCAGCCAGACCCGTACCGCACGTATCCGCGGATTGGTTGCCAGAACCGCGTTGTCCGGGTCGACATAGCGGTCGACGGCGCCATCGTCATTTCGATCGATGCCGAACTGGACCTGGAGGTCCTCGATGCCGGAAATCACTTCCTGGTCGATCATCGTCGGCGTGCCACCAACGGTCGTCAGGCCCTGGCGCCGCAATGACGGCAGGCTGTCGCCGGCAATGGTGTAAGGCCGCACGTGGTATACGTGGGCAACAAGTGCGTTGTTCTGCCCATCGCTTATGGGCGGTTCGGCCGCACCGGCAAACAGGCTCCCTTCGCCGGTTTCGTGGGTGCGTACGTAAATACGCCCCGCCTCTAGTTGCGCAGTGGCAAAGTTGCGGCCGCTGGCATGGCGCAATTGCAGCGTATCGGTACCGGCGCGATGGTCTGCCGCGTCGATGCAGTCGAGGCCCGGATCTGCATTGTTACTGGCCGCCAGGCTGACCTGCACATCAATGGCCCAGCTGGTGTCGCAGTCGCCGGTCACGGCCACAGCGAGCGGGTTGGCGCTGCCGGCACGACGGTCAATGGTCACGCCGTTGGTATGTCGGCCCCAGTAGCCGGCCAGGCGTATATCGGGCTCGATTACGTCCAGCGCCCACCGGGCGTTTTCCTGCATTCGCGCCAGCGTATCGTTGATGTTCAGCGTGCTGCGCGCTTCGTCATAGACATAGATGGCACCACCGATCAGCACGATGCCGATCGACATTGCCACCATGAGCTCTATCAGGCTGAATCCGCTTTCCTGTTTCATTGCTGCACCGTCAGGCGATAGTCACGGGTCTGACCCTTGTCGGACCACGACACCGTGATAACCAGTGAATCGGGGTCGGTGGCCGTATCCAGATCGATACGGCCGGCACCGCCAGGCAGTCCGGTTGCGGCTGAAGGCTCGATGGCCGAGCGCCATTCCCAGACATCGTAAGCTGCCATCTGGTCAGGCGTGCAGTCACCCGGTGCCGCGCCGCTGGCGGTATCGGCACACGCGACGCCGGGTGCGGCCCCGGCAGCGCCGGCGCCGACGTTGTAATTTCCAGCCGGGTTGGCGCGAATGCGATCGGCCATGTCAGCGGTCAGGTTGACGGCGTGTGTGCGCTGCAGTGCCGAGTAGCCGGTGCGTACACCGTCGATATGCAGCGCTGCAATACCGAGCATTCCGATCGACAGCACGACCAGCGCTACCAGAACCTCAATCAGGGAAAATCCATGCAGCGGTTTCATTCGCAGGTTACCCCCAGGTCCGGGCGGTCATCGACCGTGGCCACAACCGGACGGCCGGTCTGCGGCACGCTGATTACACGCCCGAAACGATCGCTGGACCGGTCGTCGCAAAACAACAGGAAACCTGCAGCCGACAGGGCGCCGAGATTGGGAAAGCCGGAGGCGAGATAGGTCAGTGATGTCTGCAGTGGCTGGTCCGCTGGCACCGTCACCTGCACCGAGCCTTTCATACCGGCCTCGCGGCGCAGTATTGGCTCGTCAGTCTCGCGGCTGCCGTTACCGTTGTCGTCGACAAACGCCATCCAGCCGTCGTGCCAGGGCGAAGTGCTGTCACAGCTGGGGTCATCGGGAGTGATGTCAGCTGAGGTACAGATCGATACAGGTCCGCGTCGCTTGATGGCTTCGCTGCGAGCCAGTTGCAGCGAGGCAATCATGTTGTTGACCGATGCGGTCATGCGGCTGTTACGCACCGTGCTCTGAAATGTCGGCGCGCCGATGGTCAGCACCAGTGCCACAATGACCAGTGTGTACAGCAGCTCTATCAGTGTGAATCCCCGGACCATAAAAACCCTTCCGCTCAGTCCCTGTGAATATTGCTGCCGGCATTCTGCGGCCGGCGTATGGCGCTATTTTAGGGTGTTGGCGACGTTTCCGGCCGAATGGCCGACGATCGGTGTAATCAGGGTGACAAGTGGTCGGGTACAACGGGATGTGACAAGTGTGGCGCGACTCAGCAGACCAGTTCACTGCCGTCCGCACGGCTGCGTGCGGCCCGCGGCCGGCCGGTATAGCTGACGATAACCGCGCGTGCACGCGCCGCGCCGCGCCGGTCGCACAGGGTAAGCGTGCCATTTGTGCTGCGCAGCCCGATGCGATGGAAGGCGTAGAAATTGCGGTTACTCGAAAGCTCCAGCTGCGACAGCGGACCGTGGCGCTGTATGACCGGTTCATCGTCGTCCAGGCGGGGTGGACGCAAGCGGTCACGATTGACGAAAATAACCCATCCTTTTTGCCACTGCGCATCTGCGCCGCACGGCGTGCTGCCGGCCGGGCAGATTACAACCTGGTCGTTGCGACGGATCGCGGTGCTGCGGGCCAGGTGCACCGACGTAATCAGGTCGTTGACTGCGGCAGTCAGGCGGGCGTCGGCGACAACTGACCGGAACGCGGGTACACCAATCCCGGTGACCAGTAACGCCAGCGCCAGCGTCGCCAGCACCTCTGTCATTGTCATGCCGTCGTTTCGCCACATGTGCAACATCCCTGTCGCTGAAGACCATCCTTGGTCATGCCAGAGTATCGGCACGGACAGGCTGTCGGGCAAAGCCAAAATCTTTTCAGGTTGCAGCGAAAGGCGGCGCGATAAAGTAGGCTAGCCGCCATGCACGATACTGCCGATGTTGTCGTTATCGGGGCCGGAGTTATCGGTCTGCTTACCGCAATGGAGCTTGCTGCGCGCGACGTATCGGTCGTAGTTGTGGAGCGCGATCGTGTCGGCCGGGCGTCATCGCGTGCCGGTGGCGGAATTCTGGCACCGATCCCGCCATGGCAGGCTGCCGCACCGGTGGATGCGCTGGCCGCTGCCAGCCTGCCGCTGTTTCCGCAGCTGGCCGCCCGCCTGGCAGAATCCACCGGCATTGATGTTGAGTATCGTCAGTGTGGCGCGCTGCTGGTCGGTGTGACGGCCACTGCGGAAATTGCAGGCTGGGCAAAATCGCGTGGCTGGTCGGCGGAGGAGCTGACAGCCGCTGAACTGTCACAGCTGGAACCGCAGCTGGCGGCAAACTGGCAGCAGTCACTGTTACTCCGGCAGGTCGGCCAGCTACGCAATCCGCGCCTGATGGAGGCGTTACACAAACACGTGGTCGAGCGCGGTGTAACCGTGCTCGAACAGCAGCCGGTAACCGGGTTGCTGCAGAGCGGTAGCCGTATCGAGGGTGTTACGACGAGTGATGGGAAAATTGCTGCCGCGAAGGTGGTGGTGGCCGGCGGAGCCTGGACGTCGCGGCTGCTCGGTGAGCATGACGTTGCCGGTATCACTCCTGTCCGTGGTCAGATGCTCTGGTATCGGATGCGTCCGGGTGACTTCAGGCGCATCGTCATCGAGGGCGACCGCTACCTGATACCGCGTCTGGACGGAGTCTGCCTGATCGGCAGCACAGTGGAGCAGGCGGGTTTCGATGCCGGCGTGACGGCATCTGCCGGCGCCGACCTGGCGCGGTTTGCAGCATCGCTTTCGCCGCTGTTCAGCCGGCTGGCGCCGGCCGGGCAGTGGAGCGGGCTGCGGCCGGGCCGGCATGACGGAATTCCGGTGATTTGTGCTCATCCGCAGCTGACGGGACTTTACATAAACGCCGGTCACTACCGGAACGGGATCAACCTGGCCCCGGCATCTGCAAGGCTCTGTGCGGCGCTGGTGACGGGCGGGACACCCCGGCTGGATCCCGGGCCATATGCTGCTCACGATCGCCTATACTCAGGCCATGACTGGAACTGACAGGCAGAAAAACTCGGATAAGATCATGACGTTGCTGGAAGAGCACGGTATCAGTGCCACCCGGCAGCGGCGGGAAATCGGGTCGGTTTTGCTGGGCGAGGCTCGCCATGTGACCGCCGAGCAGGTGATGGATGCACTTGCCGAGCGCGGCCACCGGGTCTCCAAGGCGACCGTTTACAACACGTTGCGGCTGTTTGTTGATAATGGCCTGCTGCGGGAAGTTCACGCGGATGCCACCCGTACCGTTTTCGACACCACAACGGCGCCACACCACCACTTCCTCAACGTCGGAACCGGCGAGCTCAGTGATATCGAGCTGGATGCGGTGCGTTTTGCGGCGCTGCCGGAGGCGCCGGATGGCATGGTTGCCGATGGGGTCGAAGTGATCATCAAGGTTCGCAACAGCCGCTAAATTGCGGCCGCAGAGCGACTTGCCCTATACTCGCGCGCGCCGAGGCGGTGTGCTGCGCGCCGGAGTAGCTCAGCTGGCAGAGCAACGCATTCGTAATGCGTAGGTCGGTGGTTCGAATCCACTCTCCGGCACCATTAACGCAGACCTCCTGCCGCCGGCAGTGCGCGCGCAGACCACGTCTTGCGACCGAGGGCTGGCACCAATTGGTAAGTACCTATTGTCCGGCCTGAACAGGTGTCGCTAGCATTTGTTCATGCTCCCTCCCAAGGACCAGCTGCAGTTCGCGGATTTTCTCGACCATTTGCGGGACGCCGCGCGCCTGGAGCTCGGCTATCCGGTGGCCTTCGATATCGATTATCAGGAACTGGCGCCGTTCCTGAGCCACAATCTGAATAACATCGGCGACCCGTTCAAACCCTGCAGCTACAAACTCAATTCGCACAGCTTCGAGCGCGAGGTGGTCAGTTTCTTTGCAGAGCATTCTCGCGCCCCGCACGACGATTGGTGGGGATACGTTACAAATGGCAGCACGGAAGGCAACCTGTACGGCTTGTACCTGGCGCGGGAGACTTTGCCCGGCGGGATTGTTTACTTCTCCCAGGACAGTCACTACAGCGTCCGCAAAAATCTGCATTTTCTGAACATGCCGCACATCATGATCCGCTCCCAACCCGATGGGGAGATGGATTATGACGACCTGCGAGAGTCGCTGAAGATTCGCCGTGACGCGCCACCGATTGTTTTTGCGAACATCGGCACGACGATGAAGGAAGCACGAGACGATGTTGGCGTAATTCGCAGCATACTGGATGAAATGGCGCTGGACAGGTATTACATTCACAGTGATGCCGCGCTTTGCGGTGCCTATGCGCCGTATCTGGAGCCGCCGCCATCGTGGGACTTCGCCGATGGAGCGAGCAGCATCGCGATATCCGGGCACAAGTTCTTTGGTACACCGATGCCGTGCGGCATCGTGCTTGCAAGGCGCAGGAACGTCGAGAAGATAGCTCGTTCAGTTGCCTATATAGGCAGCTTTGATACGACGATCACCGGTTCGCGCAATGGTCTCAGCCCGCTGGCGTTGTGGTGCGCGATCAGCAAACTTGGCACCCAGGGCATCAGGGCGCGCATCCAGCGGTCGCTTGCTCTTGCTGCGTATACGCAAGAACAATTCAAAAAAGCCGGAATTGCTTCGCAGCGTAATCCGCAGGCGATAACGGTCGTATTCCGCACACCGGCGGTGCCGGTGCGTGAAAAGTGGCAGCTGGCCAGCAGCGACGGGAATAGTCACGTGGTCTGCATGCCGCACGTCAGGCATGAACAAATAGACGCGCTGCTGGCCGACATTTGTGGCGCGGGAGGAGTGGCGGCATGAAGAGCATGGTGATCATTCAACAAACCCACCTGGGGTTGCTTGCGGAAATTACCGACCTGCTCGCCGCGAACAAAATCGACCTGAACGACTTCAGCGGAAACGTGGTACGGCAGATGTCCGTAATCAGCCTGCAACCGGAACCGTACGAGGATGCCTTCCGCATCCTGTCAGAGGCTGGTTACCACGTGTACGCCAGTGAAACCCTGCTGGTACGTCTGCCGCAGGCACCGGGTGCGCTGGCGCAGTTGTCGCGCCGCCTGGCCGATGCGGGTGTCAGCATTCGCGGATTGCATATCGTTGGCAGGGATGCGGGCGCCGGAATCGTGGCGCTGGAAACAGAGGACCAGGATGAGGCAAGACTCGTGTTAAAGGATCAGTTGGTCAATTGAGAATACGCCGGTTTGCTTTGAGTTAACGTGCCGCCAGCATTGACCGGTTCAACTGATCGAGGCGGCTGACACCCATCAGCACCATGTCGCGCTCGATTTCCTCGCGCAATAGCGTCATTGCCCGCAACACACCAGCATGGCCGCCGGCTGCGAGTGCGTAAAGGTACATGCGGCCCCCGGAACAGGCGGTGGCGCCGCGTGCCAGTGCTTTCAACACATGCGTGCCGCGGCGGATGCCGCCATCGAGGATGATCTCGATCTCGCCGCCGACCGCATCGGCAATGGCGGCAAGCTGGTCGAACGGTGCCCGCGCGCCGTCGAGCTGGCGGCCGCCGTGATTCGATACCATGATGGCCGTGGCGCCGATATCGACACAGCGGCGCGCGTCCGCCACCGACATCACGCCCTTGACTGCAAACGGGCCGTCCCACTGTTCAATCATGGCGGCAGCATCGTCCCAGTCGATGGTGCGTTTCATTTGCGTGTTGATGTAGTCAGTCACCGAGGCCGCCACGCTTGAACCTGCATCGATGTAGCGCGACACGTTTGGCAAGTCAAAGGGTTCCCGCAGCAGGTAATTCAGCGACCAGCCGGGATGCAGCGCAAAGCTGAGCAGGCTTTTCGGGGTTAACCGTGGCGGCGTGGTGAAACCGGTCAGGTAATCACGCTCCCGGTTACCGGCAACAATGGCGTCGACGGTTAGCGCCAGTGCATCGAATTGTGCTGCCTTGCAGCGCTCGATCAGGTCCCGGGTAAGTGCCTGGTCGTTGTGCACGTAGATCTGGAACAGCTTCGCTGCCTTGTTCCGGCCCAGTTCTTCAATACTGCGTGTGCCGATCGTCGATACACCAAACATCGTGCCCATTTGCCCGGCCACCGTGGCAATGGCGCGTTCGCTGTCATGATGGAACAGCCGTTGCATCGCGGTCGGCGAGAAGAACAGGGGCAATGCGAGCTGCTGTCCCAGAACGCGCGTGGACAGGTCTACTTTGTCGACGCCGGTCAGGACGTCAGGTACCAGGTCCACGGTTTCGAACGCCGCCGTATTCCGCCGTAGCGTGGTTTCGTCATCGGCGCCGCCATCGATGTAATGAAACACCGGCGCGGGCAGCCGTCGCTTTGCCAGTCGGCGAAAGTCGTCGCTGTTGTAGCAGTGTTTCAGACGCACAGGAACATTGTATCCCTGATGTCCGAAGTTGTCGGGCTCAAATGTTTTTGAAGACGGCGTCGATCATCTCGCGCGCATCGCCAAACAGCATGCGGGTGTTGTCTTTGAAGAACAACGGGTTTTGTACCCCGGCATAGCCGGTGGCCATGCTGCGTTTCATGACGACCGTCGTTTGTGCGTTCCAGACCTCCAGCACGGGCATGCCGGCAATCGGGCCTTCCGGATCTTCCAGTGCAGACGGGTTGACGATGTCGTTGGCGCCAATCACCAGCACGACATCGGTCTCAGGAAAGTCCTCGTTGATCTCGTCCATCTCCAGCACGATGTCGTAGGGCACTTTTGCTTCGGCCAGCAGGACATTCATGTGACCGGGCATGCGACCGGCGACCGGATGGATTGCGAAACGCACATTAATGCCCTTGTTGCGTAGTGACTGCGTCAGCTCCGACACCGGGTGCTGAGCGTGGGCTACAGCCATGCCATAGCCGGGGACGATTACGACGTTTTGGGACGAGAGCAGCATCTCGGCGACGTCTTCGGCCGAAACGGCTTGTACCTCACCATCTTCTGCTGACGCAACTGCGGTACCGCCGCCACCAAAGCCACCCATAATGACGGCAAAGAAATTGCGGTTCATCGCCCGGCACATGATGTAGCTGAGGATCGCGCCGCTGGAGCCGACCAGTGCACCGGTAACAATAAGCAGGTCATTTGACAACATAAATCCGGCCGCTGCGGCCGCCCAGCCGGAATAACTGTTGAGCATCGAGATGACTACCGGCATGTCGGCGCCACCGATGGCCATTACCATGTGTACACCAAACGCAAAAGCCAGCGCGGTCATAATCAGGAGCGGCACCAGGCCCTGGTTGACGTCGTGTGTGGCAACAAAAACAAAACCCAGCCAGACGCATGCCAGGCCGATACCCAGGTTAAGCCAGTGGCGGGCCGGCAGAATCACCGGTTTGCTGCCAATCACGCCCTGCAGCTTGCCGAAGGCAATGACCGAGCCGGTGAAGGTGACGGCACCAATCAGGACGCCGATGTAGATTTCCGCCTCGTGGATGGTTTTTTCTATGCCGCTGAATTGCGTGTTCGGGTCCAGGTAGCTGGCAAAGCCCACCAGCACCGCAGCGAGGCCAACGAAGCTGTGCATGATGGCCACCAGCTGTGGCATCGCGGTCATTTCCACCCGCGATGCAACGCGCCAGCCGACGGCGCCGCCGACGGCAACGGCGATTACGATCCACACGTAGCCGCTGACCTGGTCGCTGAGTATGGTCGCGATTATTGCCAGCGCCATTCCGGCCATGCCGTAGTAGTTGCCGCGCCTGGCAGTTTCCTGGTTGCTCAATCCACCCAGGCTGAGAATGAACAACACGCTGGCGCAGATATAGCTTGCCGTGACCATGCCGTTCATTTCGAGTCCTCCCTGCGGAACATCGTCAGCATGCGCTGAGTCACGAGGAAGCCGCCGGCAATATTGATACTGGCGATGAGTACGGCAACAAACGACAGAATCACCACCCACGGCGCGTTCCCGCCAATTTGCAGCAGCGCACCGATGACGATGATGCCGCTGATCGCGTTGGTAACGCTCATCAGCGGGGTGTGCAGGGCGGGGGTCACTGACCAGATCACCTGCCAGCCGACAAATACCGCCAGCACAAACACGGTCAGGTGAGCCATGAATGAGGCCGGTGCGACCGAACCCAGCGCCAGCAGGGCGGCGAGGGTACCGCCGAGTACCCCCATGGTAATTAGGCTGCGTTTTCGGGGATCGGGTGCGGCTGGCCGCGCCGCTTCGACAGCTGCAGCGGATGGTTTTTGCGGCTGGGCCGACAGCTTCGGCGGCGGTGGTGGCCAGGTGACCTCGCCGTCATGCACGACCGTGGTGCCGCGGATCACCTCATCTTCCATGTCGACAACCGCGATGCCATCTTTTTCCGGCGTCATTTCCGCCAGCAGGTTATACAGGTTGGTGGAATAGAGCTGGCTGGATTGGGTGGGCAGCCGGCTGGGCAGGTCGGTGTAACCGATGATGGTCACACCATGCTCGGTGACTACTTCGCCCGGCCGGGTCAGCTCGCAGTTGCCACCCTGTTCGGCGGCAAGGTCGACTATCACGCTGCCTTCACGCATCAGCTCGACCATGTCGGTCAGGATCAGTTTTGGCGACGGTTTGCCAGGAATCAGTGCCGTGGTCACGATGATGTCGATTTCCCTGGCCTGCTCACGAAACAGCGCCATTTCTGCGGCGATAAATTCCTCGCTCATTACTTTCGCGTAACCGCCTGAGCCGCTGCCTTCCTCGTCGAAATCGAGTTCGAGGAATTCGGCGCCCATGCTCTGCACCTGTTCCTTTACCTCCGGGCGCGTATCAAACGCACGCACGATGGCACCGAGGCTGCCGGCTGCACCGATGGCGGCAAGCCCTGCCACACCGGCTCCGATAACCATCACCCTGGCCGGTGGCACCTTTCCTGCTGCGGTGACCTGGCCGGTGAAAAAGCGGCCAAAATGCCATGAGGCTTCGACTACGGCGCGGTAGCCGGCGATATTTGCCATCGACGACAGGGCATCGAGTTTTTGCGCCCGCGAAATGCGCGGTACCGAATCCATCGCCAGTACGCTTGCTCCGCGCTGCGACAGTTGCTCCATCAGCTCCGGGTTTTGCGCCGGCCACACGAAGCTGGCCAAAATCGCGCCGGGTTGCAGCAGTTCAGCTTCATGTACTTCAAGCAGTGGATGCTGCCCGGGTGCGCGAACCTTCAGCACGATGTCGCTTTGTGACCAGAGGGTTTTCGGGTCGGGCAGTATGGTCGCGCCAGCCTCCCGGTAGGCGGCATCGCTGAAGGCGGCGGCCGCGCCAGCTCCGGTTTCGACCCCGACCTGGTAACCGAGTTTCAGCAGGCGCGGAACGACCTCAGGCGTCGTGGCAACGCGTTGCTCGCCAGGGTGTACCTCGCGCGGGACACCGATTTTCATATGCTGCTCCCCATGGAATTGTTGCTGGCCAGCCGCGCCGGCGGCCCAATCCTACCGCCTATGGCGCCACCTTTGTATAGGCGCCGACTTCAGGAATCCGCCGATGCGCCGACTACGAAGGCATGGATGAACGGCGCAACTACTACCGCATCCTCGGGGTGCAGCCGGATGCCTCCCGGGCGGTGATCCGCAGCGCCTACCGCACGTTGCTGCAGAAACTGCAGATGCACCCCGATCTGGGGGGCGATGACCGCACCGCGGCGATGATAAACGCCGCCTGGCACACTCTGGGTAATACGGTCCGGCGTGGCGCCTATGATCGTGCCCTGCTGGCGGAGTACGACATACGCATGATCGCCGCGGCCGGTGAGCCGGTTACAAGAACGCCGGCGGCAAATGACCGGCGTAATTACTATCGTATCCTGGGTGTGCAGCCCGACGCGCCGGCCCCGCTGATCGATTCAGCCTACCGGGTGATGGCCGGAGTACGCGGCAATGACGTGTCTGTCGAGGAGGCTTACCGGGTGCTGGGCGATGAGCAGCGTCGCCGTGCCTACGATGCCGCCGAAGCCGGGTCCGAGGTTGAAGCTGAAGCTGAATCTGAGGTTGAAGTTGAGGCTGAAGCTGAAGCTGAAGCTGAGGCTGATGAAGCCAAGGAGCAGCCGCAGGACTCCGCCGGATATAAGCCGGTCATTGGTACCTACTGTTTCTTTTGCAAGACCCCACATGACAGTTATCCCGGAGCCGAGGACAGGCGGCGATGTGCCGAATGCGCCAGCCCGTTGCGTCGGGCCATGCCGGATTCGGCTTCTTCACAACGCGAACTGGCCCGCGCCGATGTCGACTGCGCTGTGATGCTGTTCGATTACTGGCCTGGCGCCGGTTGGGCAGCGATGCTCGAAGACCTGACCCCGCAGGGCATGCGGGTGAACAGTGAGCGCCCGCTGGAGCATAACCAGGTACTGCGTGTGACGGCGACGGGACTCGACGCTGTGGCAAGAGTCGTGCATACACAAGTGGATGCTGCCGGTTGTCGTGCCGGCCTGACGCTGCTTGCCGCCGCGTTTGAATCAACCGGTTTTCTGCTGGACCTGCAGACATAAAAAAGGGCACGCCCTGCGTGCCCTGTGTGCGTCAGTGAGTGTGAGCACTCAGAACTTGCGACTCACGCCGATGCCGAGCACCGGATAGTATTCATAGTCCTTGATGTCCTGTTCAAACTCGGCCCGTTCGGCCTCGAGTTCGGCCTGGAACACCGGATCAGTGGCCAGCAGGCCGTCTGCTTCCAGCGTTACTGAGGGCGCGCCCTGGAATACAACGCCCAGTTCCAGTGATAGCGCCGTTTTGGGGGCGATGGGGATATTCCAGCCAAGACCTGCATAGGGCACCACATCATCAAACGTGGTGCGACCGGTCAGGTTGCCGACATCCGTGGCGCTAAATGTCATCCCGCCGATAGTGTAGGTTCCGGCAGGCTGCCCCAGCGCGCCAAATTCATTGCTGTTGAAAACCAGGCCGGCAGTGAAGTGGGTCACGGTCCCCCACGGGCGCCAGTCTACAAGCGCGGTGATGCTGCTGAGGTCCAGTTCGACATCGTAGGCAACGCCCTCGATGGTATCGCTGGTTTCATAGGTGTAACCGTTCCACGCCACGCGTCCGGTCAGGTTGGCAATCGGCAAGGTGTGGGCGAGTTCAGCGCCAAAGCCCAGCGTGCTGGCGCGAAGGGCAAAGCTGGTTTTGCCCGGGACGTCTGCTGCCATCGCCGGCAGCGTTGCTGCGGCAGCAAGAGCGGTCAGACTGATAAAGCGTTTCATTGGTCTCTCCATGACGGGAATTCTGTCGCGGGACAATGGCACGGGTGCAGCCGCAACGCCGCGACGCAGGTCGCAATGTTTGTGCGCCAAATCGCTGTTAAGTTAAACCCGCAGCTTGTTATAGTGCCGGGCATTGCAGAGGGCAGGGTTCTGAGCTGGTTAACCGACAATTTCGACACGCTGCAGAAGCTGGGTGGGCTATGGCTTGCGGTTGGCCTTACCAGCCTGATGCTGACGATCATTACTCTGCCTCTGATAGTGGTTCGTCTGCCGGCTGATTATTTTGTACGTGACGAGCGCGTCACGGTAGCCAGGAGCAGCGCCCATCCTGCCGTCGTACTGCTTGCAGCTACGCTGAAAAACCTGGTGGGTTTTTTGCTGGTGGTGTTTGGCGCGATCATGTTGTTCGTTCCCGGGCAGGGCATACTTACGATGTTGATCGGCCTGATGTTGATGAACTTTCCCGGCAAGTTTCACCTCGAGCAGCGGCTGGTGCGACGCCCGGCGGTGCTGCGCACGCTCAATCGGGTGCGACGGCGGGCTGGCCGCGAAGAGTTGCTGGCGCCGCGTCAGTAATGCGGCCCGCGGTGACGGTGCTGCTGCCGGTGCGCAATGGTGCCGCCACTATTGCCGAGTGTGTGCGCTCGGTACTTGCACAGACGCTTGATGATTTCGAATTGATTGTTGTTGACGATCATTCCGGTGACGAGACCCACGTGGCGCTTGGCAGTTTTACGGACAGTCGTATCCGCATACTGCCAAACCCCGGTCGCGGCCTGGTCAGTGCGCTGAACACCGGGCTGCTTGCCGCCAGGGCAAACCTGGTGGCACGCATGGATGCTGATGACCGTATGGCACCGATCCGGCTGGAGCGTCAGCATCACTATCTGACGCGGCACAATACGACCGCATTGCTGGGTTCCCGCGTGGAAAAGTTCCCGGCAGTCACCGACGGGTACCAGGAATACCTCGACTGGCAAAACAACTGCCTGACGGCAGCTGACATCGACGCAGAGATTTTCGTCGAGTCACCGTTTGCCCACCCGTCGGTCATGTTTCGGCGCGATGTGGTGCGCGCTGCCGGTGGCTATCGGCATGGCGACTTCCCGGAGGACTACGAGCTGTGGCTGCGGTTGCACCGGCTGGGCCGGCGCATGGAGAAGCTCCCTGAATTCCTGCTGCAGTGGCGCGACACGCCGCGACGGCTGTCGCGGACCAGCCCACGTTTCCGCCGTGCGGCGTTTGACGAGTTGCGTGCCGTGTATCTTGCGACCGATCCACGGTTTCGTGCTCACGCCGGGAACTTCGCGATCTGGGGTGCGGGGCGGCGCACCCGCCAGCGCTGTTCCCGGTTGCTGGAAAAGGGCTTCCGGCCGCGGGCATGGATCGATATCGATCCGCGCAAGATCGGCAACCGGCTGGATGGTGTGCCGGTGGTAGCGCCGGAATGGCTGGAGCGCAATCGCGTTTTTGTCCTGAGCTATGTCAGCAACCATGGCGCACGGGAAGACATTGCCGGCACGCTGCACGCGTTGGGTTACAGGCGTGGTGAAGATTACCTGGCAGTCGGCTGAAAGCAGAGGGGACCGGTCACGTTGCCTGCGCAATTTGGCTTAACACTTCGCTGCAGCGCCCGGTAATTCGATGAGTGAACAATTCATCGGCCCGGGTGCGTCCGAGATTAACCAGCACCGTAGGTATGCCGCGCTCAGCGGCGCGGCGCACGAAGCGCAGACCTGACCACACCATCAGCGACGAGCCGACAACGAGCAGTACGTCCGCAGCTTCGACCGCCGCCATCGCCCGTGTCACCCGCGTCCGCGGCACTGACTCACCGAAGAAAACCACGTCCGGCTTCAATACACCGCCGCAGCTGTGGCATGAAACAACACTGAAATTGCCGAAATCCGCTTCCACGCTGGCGTCGCCATCCGGTGCCGCCACGGCTTCGATGTCCCGCCAGCCCGGGTTCCTGCTGATCAGCTGCTGCTGCAGTTCGCCTCGCGACACGCTGCTGCTGCAGGTCAGACAAACGACGCGGTCGAGTCGTCCGTGCAGATCGATGACAGTTTTGCTGCCGGCCTGCTGGTGCAGTCTGTCGATGTTCTGGGTGATTATGCGGCCGAGAGTGCCGCAGTTCTCGAGCTTTGTCAGCGCAAAGTGGGCCGCGTTCGGGCGTGCTGTGGCGACCCGCTGCCAGCCAATCATGCTGCGTGCCCAGTAGCGCTGCCGCATGGCGCGGCTGGCAACGAAATCCTGGTACTGAACCGGTTGCCGCTGCTTCCAGTCGCCGTTGGCATCGCGATAGTCCGGTATGCCCGATTCGGTGCTGCAGCCGGCGCCGGTCAGCGCGACGACACTCGTGCTGCCTGACAGCAGGCTTACCAGTTCATCGATTGAAGTGCCCGTCACACGACGCATTATACGTGCGAAAAAAGGCAGGAAATATCAGGACAGTTCAGATTCAGGGACAGTTCACTTATTTGTTCAGGGGTCGCAAGCCGAGAGCGTTCCCGGCAAATAAGTGAACTGTCCCTGAAACTGGTCCCTGATCAGGGCGCGGGATTCAGCCGAGCAGGCCGGCCAGGTCGAGACCGGTTTCGAGCGGCGCCGTGCCGCGATCAGGAAAGACCACGTTGCCGGAGCCAGGCTGCATCCAGTCGCACAGCCGGCCGAACACGTGATCGATGGCGGTCAGGCCTTCGATTTGTGGTGTTGCCTGGTCCAGTCGTGACAGTTCGGCTTGCGGGAACATGTCGCCATAGACGCCACCGTTGACCGGTTCGCCAACCAGCACGATGCTGGTGCCTTCGCCATGGTCGGTACCGGCGTCGCCGTTGGCACGGATCTGACGGCCGAATTCCCCGGCAAATGCAAAAACCGTGTTGCTGCGGGCATCGGCTGGCAGGCTTTGCCACAGCGCATCCATCGCCATGCCGCTGCCGAAAATATCGGTCAGCCGCGTTTCCAGTTCCTGCCGCTGGGCGTCATGGGTGTCGAAACCCTGGTACTCGAGCGACGCGATACGCATACCAAAGATGTCATTGACCGCGATTGCGTCATACAGGTTGCGTATCTGCTCGCCGAAGTAGGTGTTGTCCAGCAGCGGTCCTGTGTCGTTGTACAGCGCTTCGATCTGGGCCGGGACAGGCAGGGTCTGCAAGCGCGTATCGAGCGGCTCACCGAATTCACGCAGCTGCTGTTCCATCGCCGTGAAGCGACGAAATGCCGACTCCTGCGGCAGTTCGCTGCGTTTTGCGACGTAGTAGCTGCGCAGCGTGCGCTCCATCACCGCATTGGCCCAGCGCGGGTCCGTGCCTGCATCGGGTGTGTACAGCTTCATATTGCGCACGTCCTGTGCCGGCACCAGCCATTCGTCCGAACGATTTTCCGGGTCACTGGCATGCGGTCCGAAACAGAACGGTCGCGGGGTGCGGGTCAATGCCACGACGTTGCCGCCAGCGGCGGCAGCAAGCCGCCCGCCCCAGCCG
>JABDJB010000070.1 GCA_013003425.1 Gammaproteobacteria bacterium
GATGCCACCGCGGTAGCGTGCCACCGGTTTGTCGGCCAGCCGCACGATGTAGGCTGACCATGCATTCGGCGCGCGGGTCGCACCGGACTTGATCAGCTGTGCACGCTCTGCGGCAGCAGGTGCGGAAGGAATGCCATCTCCTTTGACTTTCTTTGCGTGAGCGCCGCCGGCAATCAGCAGTGCACTGGCCACGCAGGCAGCAAGCATCGGTTTTCTCATGGTCCTCTCCGTAATGACAGCCGACCGCAAAGGGCGGCAGGTGATGACTGGATTATTGGTGAGTAGGCCGGCTACCGGCAGACGGCGTTTCCCCCAGCCCGGACAGGGAAAAACCCCTACTGCCCCGGCCTGCGTTGCGCACTGCAACACACTGAGGTGAAAAGCCGGGCCGGCTGGGGGGTTTCACCCATACCGTGAAAACACGCCGGAATAAATACTTGCTCGCAATCAGGGATTTCCTGGGACCGCGCCGTGAAACAAGCGGCGGATGCCAATCCAAGAGGGCAGAAATATGAAACACAAACGACGACTCTGGCGACCCCTGGCCGCCGCCACGCTACTCGCCGCGCTCGCGGCCGGACCGGCACAGGCCGATCCGGTTGCCGCATTCGGCGATAACTTCTTCAAGTTCCCGACACCGCAGCCAGCTTGTACCGGTGTCGGACTGCGCACGACAGGCGCCTACTACAGCCGTCTCGACTGTGCTTTTGGCTACGTCGTCGTTACCGAGACTGACGAAAACAGCACGGTGTCTTTCGACATTCTCGATCCTGACGGAACCGTCGTCGAATCACAGGCCGGCAGCTGGCGTACTGATGACCTGGCATGGGAATTTGATATTGCCCCGGGCAACAACCTGGCTACCACGCCGCCAACCGCGTCGTGGCCGGCAGGGCAGTACACCTTGCGGGTCTCCGCGGTCGATGGCGTCCCCGGCAATTACGGCGAGCACAAGTTCTTTGTTAATGCCCTGACCGCCACGCTGACGTCGGTCGGTGGCCCGTTCGCACCGGGTCAGGACATCCCCGTCACCGGGCTGATTGGCCAGACCACCGAGGACACCTCGCTGGCCGGCGGTATCAGCACCACCGGAGTAGACGCAACGTACTCTCTGCAGATCACGGCCGCCGATGGCACGGTGCTCGGCACCCAGGGGCCGTACACGGCAGCCAATGACGGCACATTCAGCCAGACCATGGACGGCATGTTTACCAACGGTCTGGCCCCGCAAACCGTCTCCATCGACGTTATTGACGCGTCATACAACGATGCCACAACCGAAGACTGGGCGGCGGACAAAGCCGGCTCGGGATCCGCCGGCATCGAGGTCGATGACCCGGTCATGAAGATCAACAACTCGTTTGTTTCATCGGTCGGCTGGGTCAAACCCGGCGAGACCTATCCGTTCCGGGTGTTTGTCACCAACGGCACCGGTGCGGTTCAGAACAACGTGATGGTTGACATCCCTGTGCCAGACGGCACCGAGTTCACGGCGATCACCACGCTGACCGGTTCCGGCACCGCCGTGATAAATGCCGGCACGATTGACTGGAACATCGGCACGCTGGCGCCGGGCGCCACCGCCACGCTGGTGGCCAACGGCCAGGCCGATAGCGCGCTGGAAGACGATCAGATCGTCTGGAAGGACCTGTCCACGACTGCCAACCTGACCTACGACGGCGGCCCCGCCGGCGGTATCGACAGCGTCAGCCTTGGCCCGAAAGTGATCCCGCCGGATGACAGCTACAACACGGCACGCTTCGGTTTCCGCCCGTTCGTGGTGGTGCCGGTCGACTACCGTGACCGCAAGCACGAGGCCCATCACACCGGGCAGGCGCTGGCCGACAAGATCAACTCGCCGAATATCGTCGGTTCAGTTTTCAACCTGTGGCAGGAAATGTCGTTTGGCCAGCTGGTGCCGAATGCGGCCATTTCCTCGGCCGACAAGCAGACCGCCGATTTCACGGTTGACTGGAACGACCCGACCCGCGCCGACAACGAGTTCGTGTTTTCTGATCACACCCCGGCAGGCGCCTGCGCCGGCACCAAGCTAAGGGCCGATGGCAGCGAAAATGTCGCCGGCACCGCGCTTTACCCTGAGCGCATCAGCGGTGGCTGGTACCAGCTCCCGGGCGACACCAGCTACTACGGTGGCGACAAGTTTGGCGCCGGTTCCCTGGTTGGCGCCATTGGCGGCGTTGGACCGCTGTTCTCCATTGACGATGCCTGCGGTCCAACCGGCAAGGCCGTGTATGACTCAGCCGTCATCGCCGATCCGGAAATCGACTACAACGACTTCGATACTGACAAGGATGGCGTAGTCGACTTCTTCATGATGGTATTCGTCGGCATCGGCGGTAACGGCGACAGCCAGGTCAACGGCACGCCGTCGTACGACAACATCTGGCCGCACTCGTCCAGCCTGGAGTACTACTACCGTGATCCGGTCACCGGGCAGCGCGGCTACGTTTCTGACGACCAGCTCAAGGACCTGGAAGGCAATGAGCAGTGCTGGACTGACGCGACTTATTCAGCACATGCCACCTGCGGCGCCGGTGGTGATGCATCGCTGCCGAAATACGTGGCTGTCGGTCCGTACAACGTCAACCCGGAAGACTCCATTGACCAGGCCAGCGTGATTTCGCACGAATACGGCCACTCACTCGGACTGCCGGATTTCTATTGCCTCGGTTCGCTGGACTGCTACGGCGACTGGAACCTGATGGCATCGGATAAATCCCACCATATGGATATCTTCTCCAAGCAGGAGATGGGCTGGATCGTTCCGCAGCCTGTGCCGCTGGACGCAATGACCCCGGTGAGCAGCTGGCAGGACTCCAAGTTCGACACCGGCGAAATCGCCTGGCAGACCGCGACAGGCACGCCGTACACGCTGTCAGCGGGCAACGGCAACCAGGGCATACACAATGCCGAGGCCTACGTGGTCAAGCTGCCGCCAGAGCTGGTTATCGACCCGGCTAAAGTCGCCAACGATGCTTCAGCCTCGCACGTGTACTGGTCGGGTTCAGGCAACGACTTTGGCTGCGCCCCGACCGGCGGCCACAACCTGGATTTCGCCTTCTTCGACGGCGAAGTAAATCCGGGTGACTCGATCACCGTCAGCATGCAGTCCTACTGGGATATCGAGTGGGACTGGGACTACGCGTTCCTGCTGGTGTCTTTCGACGGTGGCTCAACCTACCAGTCCATCGCTTCGGATAACCTGTACACCACCGAGAGCTCGACCAACCCCAACCAGGTTGGCTGCCTCAATGACTGGGGCCGCGGCCTGACCGGCGTGAGCTCGTCGTATGACGCAGGCACACAGGAAACCGATCGTCTGCTGGCAAACTACGACGACAGTGCTTCGTTTATCCCGGACAGCTTCACGTTCAACGTCCCGGCCGAGTCAAACGGCGTCATCGTGCGCTTCTCGTACTTCACCGACCCCGCCTTTGTGCGCCCGGGCTGGTTCATCGACGACCTCGTGGTAACCAACAACACGACGGCCGAGACGCTGTACCAGTCTGACTTCGAAGACGGCCCGCGTGACCTGCGTATCTTCAACGGCGGCTGCAAGGATGACACCAAGGTGGCCGACATCTGCACCGATGGCTGGAACTACATTTCCTCCACCGAAGGCTCCACTGCCGACCATGCCTACTACCTCGAAATGCGTGACCGCTCCGGTTTCGATTTCGATGGCAACGGTGAGAACAGCCGCGGTCCGATTGCTTTCCAGCCGGGACTGCTGATGGTCTACACCGATGAGAACCGCGGCTACGGCAACACCGGTTCGTCCAATCATCCTAACCAGCATGTCGTGGATGCGAACCCCCAGCCAGGCAACAACTCGCCAAATCTCAATGATGCGGCGTTCACCGCCACGGGTGTTTCGTTCTTCTCTGACTACGGGCCGGATGGCTGGCTGCAGAACTACACCGATCCGGATGACCCGAAGGGTGAGGGTTCCTGGCGCCACCTGTTTAACTGCCTGCAGTTCAACGTGGTTAATATGACCGGCAACAACACGATCGGTCCAAACACGGTGCCGGGTGACCTGGTCGGTGATGTGACCTTCACCACTGACACCGCCGAGAATTGCGCCATCTTCAAGTACTGGCCGGACAGCGATATCGACAGTGACGGGATCGACGACCCCCTCGACAACTGCCCGGATCGCTTCAACCCGGGCCAGGAAGACAGCGACTCCGACCTGATCGGCGATGCCTGTGACAACTGCACAGACGTTGCTAACCCGAACCAGTGCGACAGCAATGGCGACGGTTATGGCAACCTGTGTGACACAGACACCGACAACAACGGCATTACCAATACCTTCGATCTGGCAATCCTGCGTGAGGACTTCGGTTCGACCAGCGCCAAGGATTCGGATTTTGACTGTAACGGTATCGTCAACACTTTTGACCTGTCGGTCATGCGCACCCTGTTTGGTCTCCCACCGGGACCGAGCGGTGTAGCTATCGAATAAGGGCGGAATAACTACCCACGTAACTGGCCCCGCTTCGGCGGGGCCTTTTTTTGCCTGCCAGGCGTGACTTTTCATTTTTGCGACAAGGCTCACACGTTTCAGGCCGCTGTGCGCGACATAAGCCTGTGTCCTGGGGGTTTACACCGATTCTGCACCGGCGCTGCTGCCGCCATACTTTTATAACGAAAACAGAGCGGATCATCGTTGGGGATTTCCGGTTGGCTGTGATCAGTTACGGGAGTACCCAGGATGAAACAACGCATTAAGTCACATTGCTTCTGGCCGACGGCCACCGCGCTCGCTGCAGCCATTTTCTTTTTTGACCTGAACCAGCCACTTGGCGTAGCCGGCGGCATGCCCTGCGTGTTGCTGGTGCTGCTGGCGCTGGCCACAAACTCCTTCCGGGCCGTTGCCGTACTGACGCTGACCGCAACAATGCTCATTCTTGCCGGGTATGCGCTGTCAGGAGCCGGAGCACCGCTGTCCGTTGTCACGGTAAACCGCGGCATGGCGCTGCTGATTGTGCTGGCAACCGGTATTACTGTCTGTCTCATTATCAACCAGCGGCAGCGACTGGAGATGATCACGCGGCTGGATCCGCTGACCGGTGTCTACAACCGCCACCACCTGCGCAGTGTGCTGGATCGCGAGATAAACCTGTGGCGCCGCGACGCGTCACCGTTATCAGTCATCATGCTCGACATTGATCATTTCAAATCCATCAATGACACGCACGGCCACCAGGCGGGAGACTTTGTCCTGCGCGCGGTCGCCGGCATTTGCGCGGAGAACATCCGCAACTCGGACTGGGTCTGCCGCTACGGTGGCGAAGAATTTGTCATCGTTCTGCCGCAAGCCCGCCATCGGGATGCCGGCGAGGTGGCTGAGCGCATCCGCCGCGCGGTGGGTGCAACCCGCTTTGAGGTTGGCGGCAGTTCCGCACGGGTTACGGTAAGTCTGGGTGTCGCTGAAGTGTCACCGCAGCATGTAGCTGCAGGCGACCTGCTGCACGCCGCCGACTTGGCGCTTTATGAGGCCAAAAACTCCGGCCGCAACAAGGTCAGCTACGATCGCGACACGAACCGGCACAAAAAGGCGCACGCGGGTGGAAATCCGCGCCGCGCTGGGGGTTTTCCCGCATTGTCCGCACGGCTGGGGGCGCGCAGTATAGTAACCGTCTCAAATACATATCCCCGTCATGAGGCAACTCCCATCAGGGCCTTCGTTTGAAGGCCCTTTTTTTTGGCCGGCTTCAGGGGCAGCCGGCCAGGCCGCTGGGACCCGGGGGCAGCAGGAACAAAGGCCGCATCCCGGCCAGGTCCGCCAGGTCCACGGTGCCGTCACCATTGAGATCGCCGTCTGCGTCGCCGGTCAGAAAAACACTGCGCAGAATGCTCAGATCGGTGAGGTCGGTTTCGCAGTCGTTGTTGAAATCACCGTCGCACTGGTTGCCAAACCCGTCGGCATTGCTGTCGCGCTGATCGGCGTTTGCTACCTGCGTGCAGTTATCCATGAAGTCCAGTACGCCGTCTTCGTCGCTATCGACAGGTGCGTTGGCAGTCACCGCCAGGCCAAAAAACCCGGTGACTACACAGCCGGAGCCGCCTGAGCCCGCGCCAGGGGCAAAGCAGTTGGGATAAGTATTTGTCGAATACGGCTGCTCGATTGCGATGGCGAGCAACGCCGACTGGCTCAGCGTCAACGTCAATATGCCAACACGGGCAAAACCCGGTTTGGTGCCGGTGGTACCACCAAAGCCGTTGCCGGCAAAATCATCGAACTGGATACCCGTGTAGCCGCCCGCTGTAAACTCGCCGTTCAATGTGGCGTCCCCGGCAATCATCACGTCCCACTGCCACGTTGCGTCGGTAACCAGCGCGGTATCGAAGGCAAGGTCAAAACCGCCACCCTGTACGGCAATGGTGCCGAAATCGATCCACACCTCCAGTTCGACCGTCAGGCCGTTGATCGATACGCTGCGTTCACCGCTTACTGAGTCATAGCTGCCACCTGCACCCACGAGGTACATACAGTTAGCCCCCGCACCCGGCTCGCCGTCGGCGCAGGGACTGGGCAGGTGACTGTCGGCACTCGCCACGCGACTACACATGATTAACAGTGGCAACAGGATTTTCAGTTTTGACATGGCGCTCTCCGCTGTAACGCGGTTGTTATTAGCATCGGCGGATTATACAGGTGCACCCCGCACCTGTTCTGCCGCTGTACTTATCCTTTTGAACTTTGGTCGCGGCTACAGGGAATGTCACATAACGCTGCGTAAAGTTTCACGGGCGCGGCGGATAAACCGGCGCGCGACCATGCTGCCAGAAGCGCGGCCGCAGTATGCCGTACTCATCCTCGTAGGCCGAGGTAATCTGCGGCAACACTGATACGTCTCGCAACGCGACGTGCAGCAGGCTCAGGCTTGCCAGCATGGCGCATAACATCAGCGCGATGTGGCGTTGCAGCGACCATTGCCGTACCGGCTGTTGCCGTTGCTGGTAAAGGAACAACATCCAGCCGGCAATAATCGCGAGATAGAGCTGGCTAAGTGGCATGACGATAATGCCGCTCAGCATGCTGTGCCCTGCTGCGGTCAGCACTGACCCGGTCAGTCCCGCAGCCAGGAGCCCGGTGTGGCCATCGTCACTGCCGTATTCCCGCCGTACAAACTGCAACCAGCGGATTACAGCCAGCGTTACCAGCAGCGTCATGATGACCAGTGACGGCAGGCCCCATTCGGCGGCCCACTGCAAAGCTGCGTTGTGCGGATGCGACCCGGTGTGATCGATTACAAATGCGTAGCTTTGCGGCCCGCCCCCAGGCACCGGGTCCGCCTTGATCATTTGCCAGGCTTCGGACCACATGGCGAAACGTCCGGATGTATGACCGGTTGCAAGACGGCCCAGTCCGGTCCCCGAATGCAGCGTGGCAACTGCTCTGAATCCCAGCAGGTAGCAAGCCATACCGGCCGCGGCGCTGACCAGCTGCAGCTGCAGCCACTTCAGGCCCGGGCGGCCCGCCAGCAACGGCACCAGTACCAGCGCAACCGTTATCGCCAGCATGGTTGCGCGCGTACCTGAAACCAGCAGCAGCAGCCACCACAATGCGGCAGTTACATATGACAGCCAGCGCAACGAGCGACGCGTACTGAATGCCGCCACGACAACAACCAGGGGTAGTGTCCAGCTCAACCACTGGGCAATAAAGCGAATATGCGAGAAGTTACCGAACAGGGCATCAACGAAAACCGGGTCACCGGTGCCAAGTGCCACGGCATAACGCGTCAGGAAACGAAACAGGTACAGGCCAACCGACGCGACGATTACCACCAACAGCGTGCGCTGCGCGGTGCCGCCATGAACCCGCATTATCGTCGCAACCAGCAAGGCGCTCCCGGCAATCGCCGCAAACAGCGCCACTTCGGCAAGCGAATAAGTCAGGCGAATCGAGCCGGAGTGACTCAGCACGGCGGACAGAACCCCGAACACCAGCACAAGGCCGAGAGCCCAGCGCGCCAGAGGCGGTAACAATTCAAAGCTCGCGAGCCACTCGGCGCGCAGCGACCGGGATGCGAGCAAAACCAGCATCAGGCACCCGTACAGGGCTATCTGCAGCAGCCGCTTGGTATCGTAGTAGCTGAGCCCGGCAAAGACATCAAAGTTTGGTGCGACGAGCAAAACGGACGCGATCAGAACGCCACAAGCCAGCGCAGCCTGTTCAGGTCGCGATTGTGTCATGCATTATTGCTGCGGCCGGTGAAGTGTGAACGGATTGTAACGCATCGACATACACAACAACTGTATGGGCCGGTAATCTGGCGCCCGACATCAGATGTTGTGTCCGAATCCTTCCTGACCGGCGGTTTCGACAACCGCATGATCAGCTTGCCCGACCACGGCGCCGTGTCCGGGCAAAAACACTACCTGCGCCGGACGCATCGCTGGCACGGCCGGTAACCTGCCCCTGGACAACCGGCGGCAGCTGCTGATATCGGCCTGACACACGCCGCATTGCCTGTCCGGTAATTCAGTGTGAGAATCAGGCACCCGCCACAAGGCACAGGTAGCCAGTATGCCGGACCACAAGCAGGACATTCTTCCCGACTCTTCGCAGGCGCTGGGCGAGGAGGTGCTGGATATCGGCCGGTTCGTCACCGCCGCGGTGGCACACCGTCTGCTGGTCTTCCTGGTTTTTGTCCTGTTTGTCGCCGCTGCAGTCGCTGTTGCTTTTCTGTATCCGAAGACTTATCGCGCAGAGATCGTGCTGGTGCCAGCCAGCAAATCGGCTGCCTCGTCGGCGCTTTCCTCGCTCGGTAGCCTGGGTAATCTGGCGGGGTTGATTGGCGTCGGTGGCGGCGACGCCAACTCGACTGTTGCGCTGGAGAAATTGCGCTCGCGCGGTTTTACCAAGCGCTTCGTCGAGCAGCACAAGCTCATCGAAACCCTGTTCCCCGAATACGAAGAAGAGAATCTGCGGTTGTGGGACGCCTACGAGCGCTTTGATGAGCTGCGCAACGTCGTATCGGAGGAGAACGGCACGCTGGTGCGGGTCATGGTTGACTGGCGCGACCCGCAGCTTGCTGCTCGCTGGGCCAACCAGCTGGTAGCAGACCTGAACGCGGAAATTCGCGAAGACGTCATTGAGGAGTCGCGTAAGAAGCTCAAGTACCTGGAGCGTGAATCAGAAACAACCAGCAACGCCAACCTGCGCGCCGCGATCTTCGGGCTGATGGAGGCAGAAATACAGGAAATCATGCTGGCCAGCGTTGTCGAAGAGTACGCATTCAAAATTGTCGATCCTGCCGAACCTCCCGATATTGAAGATTTTGTATTCCCGCGGCGCGAAATGATAATTCTCGCCGGTATCGTGCTGGGTATTCTGGTCGGCATGCTGGCCGCTTTCTTAAAGCACAGCAGACAGTGACGTCCTGACGGCCTGACTGATGAATATCGTGCGGCTGCGCAATACCATAGTCATCAGCGTGGTCGCTGCATACCTGCTTCTTAACTACGGCTTTCAGGTCGTCAAGATTCCACCAGGCCGCTACGCTATACCGGTTGGTGAGCTGTGCCTGGTATTTGCCATCCTGCTGTGCGCGCACCGCACTGTGCTGCCGCAATTCGCACGCACCGGCGTAATTTACGCATTCGGTGCCTGGTGGGCCATCTGCCTCGCGCAGCTCCTGTATGCGATTCCCAATCACGGTTTCTGGGCATTTCGCGATGCCAGCCAGTTTATTGAATCAAGCTTCCTGTACCTCGGCTTCTGCCTCAGCACTCATGAGATTGCGCGGCTGAAGCGCTGGACTCCCTGGTTTCTGTTTGTCGCAGTTCTGTATGGGCTTACCTATCCGGCACGAGAGTTCTTCCAGCAGTTTTCACCGATTCTCGAAACCAGCTCCGGTGGCACCGCGTATCTCATCTTCACTTACATTTCGACGCCAACGCTGCTGATACTCGCCGCGTTCATGCTGATCATGTACGCCGGACAGGCACGCCGTTCCGAGCGCGGGTTATTGTTGTTCCTGGCAGCGGGGCTGCTCGGCTACACGGTTTATGCCTTCCAGCAGCGCACAATCTACCTGCAGATTCTGACCCTGGTGATACTGGCGGTAATTATGAACAGGCGTTTTCGCCGCCTTCTTCCAGCCATTGCCGTGCTTTTTATTGCTTTCCTCGCGGTATTTCCCTATTTCGGTATCGACCTGCAGGGACGCCTGGGTATGGAGGCCGGGCTGGGTTTTGTCGTTAATCACCTGCTGGCCATCGGTGGTGTCTCCAGCGAAGGACTCGAGGGCACCGCCGGCGGGGTTGGTCAGCGGCTTGGCTGGTGGTACGGGATCTTCCTGCGGGTTTCGGACAACTGGCTAACCGCGCTATTTGGCCTGGGCTACGGCCAGCCGCTCATCGAATTCCGTTACAGGGAAGCCGGCCTGATCGTGCGCGAACCACACAACTCGGTGATGACGGCGTTCGGCCGCACCGGCATAGCGGGACTGACGGCGTGGCTCACAGCGCAGCTTTATCTCGGTTTCGTGTGGCTCAAGACCTACCGGTACGCAGTAAGCCACGCTCACGCAAACACCATCGTCTTTCTGCGCATCGTACTGTTCTACTCAGCACTGATCTGGGTATTCTCGCTTGGCGAGGACGCGTTCGAAAAGCCGTTTCACACCGTTCCGTATTACTTCCTGTGGGGCTGCGCGCTGAAGATCAGGCTCGAGCAGCGGGCGCGCGAAATCACTGCCGTAAGCCGGCTGCAACCGGCAGCGCAACCCGGCTGACTCTTTCGCCATCATGCGCAGCCTGTTGCCACTCATGATTCTGGCGTGTGCCTGCACGCCGGTTCGCTACGCCGCGATCGACACTCCAGAGCAATCCGGCGTGGTTTCAGGTGGAGCGGTGTTGGCCACACGCATCGTGCAGCTCACCGATGTGCTGCTGACGCTCGGCCCGAACATCGATCCTGACGAGGCCGTCATGCTGGCCGACACCGCCGTGCGTTTTTCACTACAGCAGGTGGCTGACTACCGACTGACAAAGCCGCCGCTGGCACACAACGTGCTGGTCAACGCTGGCCTCAAACCACGCGGGCTTTGCATACACTGGACCGAAGACCTGCTGACCCGTTTGCACGAACTGGATACGCACAGCTTCCAGCTGTGGTGGGGCGTAGCCGACCGTCCCACGCCATTTCATGTCGAGCACAGCACGGTGGTCGTAACTGCCAGCGGCGAGCCGTTTGTATCCGGCCTCGTGCTCGATGGCTGGCGCAACTCGGGATGGCTTTACTGGGCTCCTGTCGCAGCGGATAAATACCGCTGGAACGTAATGGGTAACTACATCAGCGGAACCGGGCTCGACTAGTCCAGGACGATATCCGCATCAATGGTCTGGCAGATGAACCGGCGTGGCACCTGCAGCTCGTCGGCCACCTGCTGTAGCACCGCACGTTCTACCCCCAGTACATCGCCGCTGGCGCGGGCTATGATGCACAGGTCATGCAACAGCTGCATGCGCTGCGGCACGCTGGTGGATTCGCGAACCTGTGCCAGGCGTGCCGGCAGCTCAGATTTGAGCTTCTGGATACTCAACCTGTCGGTAAAACTGCCGCTGCCAAAAAATCGCTCGAACACTGCTATCTCTTCGGTGCTGATATCGTCATTGGCATCGGCCACCGCCAGTGCCCCGGCAAACAAGGCGCGGCGCATGGCTTCTGCGCCCGGCGTGCGGCCCTCCATATAGCTCGGCTCCATCAGGCTCATCAGTCGCTGCACGGCGACTTCCAGATCCTCCTTCGTCATGCCGTCACGTCGGGCGAGTCGGGACTGGTGAAACAACTGCAATGCCTTTACCCGCAACGGACTGAATGGATGGGTCGAAAACCAGTCTTCCTTCGGCGCTCCCTGCCCCGGTTCTGCCGCGACAATCTGCATATCATCAACCTGAGTCAGGAAGGCATCCAGATCGAACTGCACCACACTGCCGGTCAGCCCGGAAGCCAGCTTGAACAGTGCCCGCGCGACGGCATCCAGGTCCTGTGCGCAATGCGCACCGGCCCGGTCGGCGGATATCTCGGCGTAGCGCGACCAGGCAAACAACTCCAGCGCCAGCGCCACATCCGGACGGGTACCGCCACGCAAGATGTAGCCGATGGGGATGTCGTGGTGATGGTAAACATGGTGTCCCAGCTCGTGCCCCATGACAAAGCGCAGTTCGGTGTTGTCAAAACCCTCGAGCAGGCTGGACGAGAACATGACGAACAGGCGCCCCGCTTCGGGTTTGAAACACGCTGCGTTGAACTGCGGGCCGGGGAAGACGTACAGCTCCACCGGTATATCCATAGCCAGCGCCTCGATACAGGCGTCGGCGGCGTAATGCACGCTGCCGGCCATGACACGGCTTAGGCGCACCGATGTGGCCAACAGGCGACGGCGCAAGGTGATATCGCCCTTCTCGGACTGTTTTTCCAGCATGTCATTGGTGCGCACAACATCGGGGTGCTGCAACAATTTGCTGTACAACTTTGCGTCGTTGTCACAGCGAATCTGTGCGGCATTGCTGGTCATGAAGTACCTGCCCTGTTACCGAAAAGCGATATTGCCCGCTCAGACTCGCCGATAATCGCGATACTCCGGCCACCACATGGCATCAGCTATCAGCGCGTCTACATCCCTGTCGCTGCTGCCGTCGGCGGCGCCTTCAGCACATGCCTGCTGTATCACCGACCGCGTTACCGCGACGGTTACCTCACGCAATCGGTCAATTCCCGGAAACAGCATGCCTGCACTTACCTCCGCATCATTAACCTGATGGGCAAGCGCCTGTGCCGCTGCCGTAATCATCGCGTTGCTGATACGTCCCGCGCCGCACAGCAGGGTCCCCAGGCCCAGGCCGGGGAAAATGAACACATTGTTGCCCTGACCAATGCGGTATTTTTTGCCGCCAAATTCCACCGGCGCAAACGGGCTGCCAGTTGCAACAAGAACGCGCCCATCTGTCCATCGGTACAGGTCTTCCGGCTTCGCCTCGGCGAGGCTGTCGGGGTTGGAAAACGGCAGCACGACAGGACGTTCGCAGTAGCCAGCGATCTTGCGCACTATTGGCTCGCTGAAGGCGCCGGCCTGCCCGGATGAGCCAATCAGCACCGTTGGCCTGAAATGCTCAACCACGGCAGCGAGGTCGCGCGCACCATCCTCAGGAAAGCCGTAATGCCTCGCACCCTCGACGTCCCATGCCAGCTCGCGTTTGTAGCTGTCGCGGATTTCACGATCGTCGACCAGCAGTCCGCGGCTGTCGAGCACGCCCAGCATAGGGGGCCCGCCCTGCTCCCCTTGCGTAGCTGCCAGCCCGGCGCGAATCTGACGAGCTATCCCCAGGCCGGCAGCGCCCGCGCCGAAAATAACGATTCGCTGATCGGCAAGTGACTGCCCCGTGATACGCATCGCGCTCATCAGGCCGGCGAGCGCCACGGCCCCGGTGCCCTGGATATCGTCATTAAAAGACGGGAAATCGAAACGATAGCGCTCGAGAATATTCAGCGCGTTGTCCTTGCGAAAGTCCTCCCACTGGATAAGAACACCGGGAAACAGTTCGCGGCATGCCGTTACGAACTCCTCTATCAGGCTGTCGTAATCCCCGCCACGCAGGCGTGGCTCGCGCCAGCCGACATAAAGATCATCGGCGAGCAGCCGCTCGTTGTTTGTGCCCACGTCCAGGCTGACTGGCAATGTGCCAGACGGATGGATGCCGGCACCCGCCGTGTAAAGGGCAAGCTTGCCAATTGATATCGCCATGCCTCCGGCACCCTGGTCACCGATTCCGAGAATGGATTCGTTATCGGTAGCAACGATGAGCTCGATGTTGCGGCCACGCACTGCGGCCTGCAGCACTTCGCGAATACGTCCGCGAAAATCAGGGGTAATCCAGACCCCTCTGGCGCGTCGCAACACATGACTGAAATTACTCGTCGCCTGTGCCACCGTGGGCGTGTAGACGATAGGCATGAATTCCTTCAGATGCTCGACCAGCACCCGGTAGAACAACTGCTCGTTACGATCCTGCAGCGCCATCAGGCCGATGTACTTTTCCATCGGCGTCTCCTTGGCGTGCACCGAGGAGTAGACCCGCTGGGCCTGCAGATCCATGCCGAGCACGGCACTGGGCAACAGCCCCTCCAGGCCAAAATCGACCCGTTCGCGGCGGGTGAAAGCGGTCCCCTTGTTCAGCAGCGGGTCACGGATCAGGTCGATACCGCCGGCCAAAACCTTCTGCTGTGTCGATTTTCCGGCCATGCGCGTCGTCCCCTTGTTACCGTTGTTATTCGAGCCCTTGGAGTTTTATAGACCACTTCAGGCCTGGCTGACAGGTGCCGGCGCCGGCACCCTTCGTCTTGCGCTGCAATAAATCGGCCATGCCGTGAATTTACACGGCGCGGCCGATGCTATTTAATCACTAACGGGCAGCTGGTGCGCGCTGCCCCGGGGTCCGGAATCCGCACGAGGATCAAACGATTAGATGGTTCAGAGTACGGCCAGCAAAGCTTCTGTCTGGGTGCCGGACGAGATGTTCGCCCGGGCGGAGCGTGATGCGCGCGACTACTCGGTCTTTCCGGGCAACCGGCCGCCCAGCGCAAGCGCGCCGATCCAGGGGCTGGTTACTTCGGAGTATTGTCACGCCCGCGCTGAGGAGCTGCAGGATCTTGCGGTAGACCAGTATATCGCCGAGGTGCTGGAGCCGGCAGAAATGCCAAAGCGGCCCAGCGCGCGCCAGATCGTCAAAAAGCTCAAGGGAAAAGTTCTCGAGGAAGTCTCCAACGGTCCGCTGTATGCGGTTGAAATTGAACTTGCCTGCGAAGCAGGGCCGCGGCGCGTCGGCATACTGGCGCAGAACCGCGAGGTCAGTAACGGCGTGTGGGGGCCGGAGCATCACCTGCAGGCGGTCGAGCTGGTACGGAATTTTTCTGACCTGGCAATGCCGATCGTCACCTTCATGGACACGCCGGGCGCTGACGCCGGCGCCGACGCCAACAAGAATAACCAGGCGCACACTATCTCCCGCTTGCTTGCTGAGATGTGCAACCTGCACGTCCCGACGGTAGGCATTGTCTATGGCCTCGGCTTTTCCGGTGGTGCCATCCCGCTCGCCGCGACCAACGTGCTGCTGTGCGTGCGCACCGCTGTGTTCAATACGATTCAGCCAAAAGGCCTTGCGAGCATCGCCCGGCAATACAACCTCTCGTGGCAGGAGTGCGCGCGCTATGTCGGCCTGTCGTCATACGAACTGCTGACAAAAGGCGTCATCGACGGCGTTATCGACTTTGTGCCTGACGACAAGGATGCCGACATCGAGCCACTGCAGCGTGCAATCTGCAGCTCGATAGATTCCATTGAGCAAACCTCACGGCTGTTCACCGCGCAGGAGCCGGCGGTGCTCGGCCAGTACCAGAGAGCGGTCAACCGTTTCCTGCACCCGTCGCCAGAACTGAAAAAGATAAAATCGGTTTCCGCATTTTCTTTCTCCGATGCGCGTCGTGCAGTGCCCGATGTCTTTGGCCTCAGTATGCGTCACCTGCGCTACATCGGGCTGCGTCGCCGCCTGCGTACGTCAACGCTGGAAGCCTACGGGCGCCTCGCCGAGGTGGAAATCCCGGCCGGTGATCTGCAGGAGCGTACGCGCCAGACCCGTGAAAAGGCGTTTACCGAGTGGCTGCAAGACCCGGATCGCATCGTTTACAACGAGCAACTTGCCAAGGCCCTGAAGACCTACCGTCAGCGCCGCGATGGCCTCGCCAAGGACCGTGGCCGCCTGACATCGCTGCTGCTGGGTGAGCCGCAACGCAACTATGAGAACGCACGCGAAGCGTTGTGCTTCAACCTCGGTCTCTACCTGTACAACCGCTGGAAAACAGCGTCTCCGTACAATTTCCGGCGTCTCATTGAGATGCTTGCGACAAAAGAACACCGGCGCAGCGGCGACGAAATCGGCGATATCCCGGATACTGAAGTCACCGTTCGTGACGTAATTTTTGATGGCGAGTTGCGGCGCACGCTGACCAGGCACTTCGTCAACCTGCTTATTTTCGATGCGCTGTACGACTCTATCGTTAACGGTTTCGCCGATATCGCCGAAGAAGCACGCCGCGATCACAGCATTTCGAAGGAATTGCTGCAGAAGATACTGGAAAGCTCGCTGCAGACAGCATCGCGCCAGGTACAGAGCGATGCCGGTATGGACGAAACCGGTAAATTCATGAGCGCCAACTCGGATCTGTTCTCTGACTGGATCCGGTACTTCATCAAATTCAGCGGACGCGGCGCATTTCTCAAGGAAGTCGAGGAGTGGAAGCGCGTTGCTTTTACCCGCCTGTCTGATGCGTTGCTGGTACTGATCACGTTTATATTCGAGACGTTGGTTCCCGGATTTTTTGATGCGCAAACCAGCAACAAATCATACGACGGCAAGATCAAGCCAAAGCGTATCGGCAAACGCAAGGATTTCTGGAACCAGCTGGAAATCGCCTACAACGATGTCCTGGTGCAGCGGGTACTCGATGACCTGAAGAAACAGAAGCTGACGACTGTCGATGCGATAAAAGATCGTTTCTTTACTGACTTCCAGGAACTTAACGCCAACCTGATGACGGCCGACCCGGTTAACTTTCCCGGCTTCCGCCTGTCCATCGAACGGGCATTAAAGAAGGGCGAGACACCTTGTGGCGTGATTACCGGCATCGCCAACCTGGCGTTTGGCTCACGCCGCAAGGTCGGCGTGTTGATCAGCAACACCGCATTTCAGGCCGGCGCATTCGACATGGCTGCCAGTGAAAAACTTTCACGATTGCTGAATGAATGCGTCAGCCAGCGGCTACCGGTGATCTGTTTTGTATCGTCTGGCGGAATGCAGACAAAAGAAGGTCCCAATGCGCTTTTCGCAATGGCGATTTCCAATGACCGCATTACCCGTTTCGTGCGTGACAACGACCTGCCTATTATCGTATTCGGCTTTGGTGACTGCACCGGCGGCTCGCAGGCAAGCTTTGTGACCCACCCGATGGCGCAGACCTATTATTTCAGCGGCTGCAACATGCCGTTTGCCGGCCGCGTCGTAGTACCCTCATTTTTGCCGTCGCAATACATCGTTTCGAACTACCTGTCAGCCAATCCCGATTCGATGCGTGGGCTGGTGCATCATCCCTTCGCGCCCGACCTCGATGACCGGCTGCGTGAAATAGACCCGCAGATTCCGCTGCCGACGGAAAGTGTGGAAGAGGTCGTGGAGCGAATCTTCCGCGGTGGTTACCTGCCCGAAGCAAGAAAGTCGGAAGAAACCGACACCCGCAGTTACGTCCGCTCTCTGATGCAGCCGATAAACAGAGTGCTGATTCATGCGCGCGGCTGCACGGCGGTAAAGCTTGTGCGTATCGCAAAGCGCCGCGGCACCACTGTGGTACTGGTGCAATCCGACCCGGACATGGATTCGGTCGCTGCCGACATGCTCACCGGGGCGGATGAAGTCGTCAGCCTGGGCGGGCAGACGCCGGACGAAAGCTATCTCAATGCAATGAGCGTATTCGCGATTGCATCGAGAGAGCGGGTCGATGCCCTGCACCCGGGTATCGGCTTCCTGTCCGAAAACGAGGAATTTGCCCGTACCTGTCGCAAGCGCGGGCTGAATTTTGTCGGCCCATACGCCAAAAACATGGAGGTGATGGGCAACAAGTCCAACGCCATAAATACAGCCATCGCCAACAAGGTGCCGGTGGTGCCGGGCAGTCACGGTATCCTGACCAGCGCCGGGGCAACCGAGCAGGTCGCCGAGAACGTCGGCTACCCGGTGCTGCTAAAGGCGGTGCACGGTGGCGGCGGCAAGGGCATCAAGATAGTACGAAGTGCCGATCGCATTCGCGACGCATTCGCAACCGTCTATGCCGAGGCCAAAAGCGCTTTTGGCAGCGGCGATCTTTACCTGGAGAAGTTCGTCGAGTCGCTGCGGCACATCGAGGTGCAGATCCTGCGTGACTTTCACGGCAACACCAGAATACTCGGCCTGCGTGACTGCAGCGTTCAGCGCAATAATCAGAAGATCCTCGAAGAATCCGAATCGGTGCGGCTGCCGGAGCGGCTTGAGCTGGATGCCTACCAGTACGCGCGCGATCTGGCCAACGCCATCGATTATCTCGGTGCCGGAACCGTTGAATTTATCTACGACCTGCGCGAAAACGCCCTGTACTTCATGGAGATGAATACCAGGTTGCAGGTAGAACACCCGGTAACCGAATGGACTACCGGTATCTCGATTGTCGACCAGCAGTTCCGCATCGCCGAAGGTGGCAGCATCGAGGACATGGAGGTCACCAGGAATGGCTACTCCATCGAGGCACGCATCAACGCCGAGAAAGGCGTGTTCGATGCCGATGGCTCGATCGACCTGATGCCGTCACCCGGCACCGTGACGGAGTGTCATTTCCCTGCTGACGACGACATCGAAGTAATTGCAACGGTTGCGAAAGGCAAGAGCGTATCGCCGTTTTACGACAGCATGGTGGCGCAGGTGATTGCCTACGGCAGCGACCGGCGCGACGGTATAGAAAAGTTGCGACGCTACCTGGAATCGGTACAGATCCAGGGTATCTGCACCAACATACCGTTACTCACGCGCATACTTGGAGATACCACCTTCCAGAAGGGCCAGTACGACACCACTTACCTGCCGGAATTTCTTTCCCGCACGGATGGCGACAGGCTGGTTGCCGAGATGGCGCAGACCGGCGCTACAGCCGGCAGCGAAACCTCGATCGAAATCGACGGCTCCGACGAGCTCAAGGTGCTGGCGCCGCAAACCGGTATTTTTTACGCGACCCCATCGCCTTCCGAGCCAGCCTATGTTTCAGTTGGCGACCGGGTGACGCTGGATGAGACCCTGTGCCAGATCGAAGCGATGAAAATGTTCACGTCTGTATCCCTTGCCAGCTTCAACGGCACTCAGCAGGTTTATCCGGAACGCCAGTATGAGGTGGTCCGTATCAACCAGGCCAATGGCGCACAGGTAAACGCCGACGACCTGCTGTTTGTCGTTAAACCGGTCTGATCATGCTGTCGGCAGCCGAAGCATTACAGCGACTGCGGGAAGGTAACGGCCGGTTTGTCGGCCGCCTGCGTGATTCAGGGCACGCCGAGGTCAGCTTCGATCTGGACCAGCTGGTTGCCGATCAGCGTCCCTTTGCCATCGTGCTGGGCTGCTCCGACTCGCGTGCGCCGGTAGAGATAATCTTTGATCAGGGGCCGGGTGACCTGTTCGTGGTAAGGGTTGCAGGCAACATCGTTGCGCCGTCGCTGATTGGCAGCATCGAGTTTGCCGCCACCAAGTTTGATACCGGGCTGGTAGTGGTGCTGGGTCACAGCCGTTGCGGCGCCATTGCCGAGAGCCTGGCTGTCATGCGCGGTGAAACGACTGCGCCGTCGGACAACCTGCAGGAAATTATCGCCAGCATCGGGCCGACGCTGGAATCCCTGCCACATACGTGTGATCAGAACGAACTGGCGCGCCGGGCCACGCGCGCCAACGTCGAGCACTCCATGCGGGAGCTGCTGAGGCGCTCGGAAATTCTCAGCCGCCTGGTGGACGAGCAGCGCCTGACAATAGTTGGCGCCGAGTATGCGCTTGAATCCGGCCGGGTCGAGTTTTTTGCTGACGGGGCGTAGACTGCCCGTTCGCTTAAGCACAGAGACAGACGATGAAACTGGCCAGCCTCAAAGAGGGCGGGCGTGATGGCACACTGATTCTGGTCAGTCGTGACCTGACGCGCGCCGTACGCACGACCGGAATCGCCGCCACCATGCAGCAGCTGCTGGATGACTGGAGCACACTGGCGCCACCGCTGCAGGACAAGGCCATTGAGCTGGAAGCCGGCAAGGCCGACGGTGAATTCTCGTTCGACCCGACCCAATGCGCGGCACCGCTGCCGCGCGCTTATCACTGGGTCGATGGTAGTGCTTACGTCAATCATGTCGAACTGGTACGCAAAGCGCGGGGCGCAGAAATGCCGGAAAGCTTCTGGCACGATCCGCTGGTGTACCAGGGTGGCTCGGATGATTTTCTCGGGCCATGCGATGACATCGCTGTGCCGGGCGAAGAGCACGGCATCGACATGGAAGCCGAAACGGCCGTCATCACCGATGATGTGCCGATGGGAACGAAAGCAGCCGATGCCGGCCGGCACATCAGGCTACTGATGATTGTCAACGATGTCTCGCTACGCGGGCTGATACCTGGCGAACTGGCCAAAGGCTTTGGCTTCTACCAGTCCAAGCCTGCTACGGCATTTTCTCCGGTAGCGGCAACCCCGGATGAGTTGGGCGACGCTTTCTCCAACGGCACCTTCAGCCTGCCGCTTATAACGCAGCTCAACGGCGAGCTTTTTGGTCAGCCCGAGTGTGGCGTTGACATGACATTCAACTTCGAGCAGTTGATTGAGCACGTAAGCAAAACCCGTAATCTCGGCGCCGGCACTATCATCGGCTCCGGCACCATCTCCAACTACGACCGCAGCCGCGGCTCGAGCTGCCTGGCTGAAAAACGCATGCTGGAAACTCTCGAACACGGAAAACCGATTACACCGTTCATGAAATACGGTGATCGTGTCCGGATCGAGATGCTCGACAAAAATGGCGCCAGCATCTTCGGCGCCATCGACCAGAA
>JABDJB010000071.1 GCA_013003425.1 Gammaproteobacteria bacterium
GGCCAATGGCCCGGCGCTATTCTTGTTATGCAGCCCTCGTGGACTGTTTGTTATTTATCAGTAGCACCAGCCGTCGAGAAAGGCGTGTTTCTCGTCGGCAGGCATGATCTTTACGTATGTGGTCAGCAGGTCGCGCGAATGCATCTGCGGAATGCCAACCTGGATGCCGGCCTTTTCCATGTCGATATCGCAGATACCGATGGTCGGTCGGATTTCGAACCACAGTGCGCGGATGTCCAGCGCATACTCGACATATGTGCGTGAAGTTAGCGGCTGTACTGCGAGCATGCATTCGGCACGCAGCACGCCGTTGGTTTCCAGGCCAATTCGGACGTCGGCATTCATCGCGCCTTTCAGCGTGGTGAAGCCCGGGACCTTGCTGGGAACCTGCACCAGGACTTTCGCTGTGAAAGTTTCCCTCAGTACGCCGTCATCTTCGTACCAGGATTCGTGAACTATGGTGCCTTCACCATTCGCTACTTCGAGGTTGATCGGAAGCAGCGATACTCTCATCGTCTGCACATCGGTAACCGTCACCGGCACATTGCTCGGGTGCGTTACCATGAGATCGCGCGCTGCGTCCATCCCACCGCTATCCGTCGCATGAGCCAGTGATCCGAGTGCCATGACGATCAGCGTAATGATTACGCGTCTGACGTTCATGACCCCACCTCCTCAGGCCAGCTGCCGGAACCACTCCGGCCTCAATAAAAAGGTACGCCCGGCCATCTGTCCGCAGCATGACAACCTGCCCGGGCAGAAAACCGGATTGGAGTCAGTGACTTGGTGGAAAGCTCGACGAGAACCGGGGTCTGGCCAAATAGTCCGCATATGTGCTATAGTCGCACACATATGGACATGCAGGTCAATCTTCGCCATCAGGTCTTGCGCGCCAGCCAGCGGCTGCTGCGCCCCGTTGTGGCGCTGTTGCTGCGCAGTGGCATTACCTGGAAAGAGTTTTCTGATCTGTCCAAAGCGGTGTTCGTGCAGGTTGCGACCGAAAACTACGGCCGCAAGGGACGACCCACCAATGTATCAAGGGTGGCGATCCTGACCGGCCTGAGCCGGCGGGAAGTAACCCGTCAGCGGCGCCACCTCGATGCGGATGTCGACGTCGGCGGCGACGCGCAGATCAGTTATGCCGCGCGCGTGTTGTCGGCCTGGCATCAGGATCCGGATTTTCTCGATGACACCGGCGAGCCCCTGGCGTTGCCACGCGAAGGCGAGCATCCCAGCGTTGCATCACTACTCAAGCGCTATGCCGGCGACATTCCCCACGTTGCTCTTTATAAAGAGCTGCTGAGTGTCGCGGCTATTGCAACCAACGATGACGGACTGGTGGAAGCCAGGACGCGTTACTACATGCCGGCACCGCTGGATCCGAACGCTGTATTGCGAGCCGGCGGTGTGTGGCAGGACCTTGGTGAGAATATCAATTACAACCTGTTGCGCGATGCTGACCAGCCTGGTCGTTTCGAAGGTCGCGCAACGAATGCCCGGGTAAATCCCAAGGCTCTCGGTGCGTTGCGCGAATTGATCGATCAAAAAGCGCAGTCGCTACTCGAGGAAACCGATCAATGGCTATCTGACAATGAGTCTGCAGATGAGAGCGAGGGGGTCCGGGCCGGCCTGGGCATCTATCTCATCGATGATTCAAGGAGTAAATGACGTGAAAGCAGCAAGAGGTTTGCTGACCCTGGCAACAGCCATACTGGTGTCCTGCGGAGGCAGTGGCGGCGGCAGCGAAGCAACGCTGGCGCCACCTCCCGGCAATGATACGCCGCCGGCCGATAACGGCATCGATCGCGGTGGCGTTGCGCGTGGCGTGATTACCGGATTTGGCAGCATATTCGTCAACGGCGTGCGCTACGACACTTCGTCTGCCGTTTTCACTATCGATGATGCCCCGGGCAGCGAAGCTGACCTGGCCGTCGGCAAGATTGTCACGGTTGTCGGCGTGATCGACGAGGATGGCGAGAACGGCACTGCCGATGAAGTGACTTTCGACGACGAAGTGGAAGGGCCGATCGATAGCATCGATGTTGCCGGCGGTACCCTGGTCGTCCTGGGCCAGACTGTGCTGGTCAATGCGGAGACACAGTTCGATGACAGCATAGTGCCAAACGGCCTTGAAGGACTGAGCGAAGGGCAGGTCGTAGAGGTCAGTGGCTTTGTCGGTGCTGACGGCAGCATTACGGCCACACATATCGAGCTGACAGACGATACCGAGTTTGAGGTAACCGGCGTTGTGTCAGGTCTCGATACAGCTGCCATGACCTTCCTGCTCAATGATCTGGTTGTGGATTATTCCGGCGCTACGCTGGAGGAATTTCCCGACGGCCAGATTGAGGACGGCATGCGAGTCGAGGCTGAAGGCACGATGTTTGGTGCGGCTGGCGAGCTGATTGCCAGCACCGTCGAGTTCGAGGAGGACGATTTTCTGTCCGGCGACGATGACGATGATGGCGACACCGAGATAGAGATCGAAGGGCTGATTACGCGCTTTGTGTCGGCGACTGACTTCGACGTATCGGGCTTCCCGGTCACAACTGATGATTCGACAGAATATGAGAACGGCAGCGCTTCCGACCTTGCCGAAGACGTGCGGATCGAAGTGGAAGGTGTGCGCGATGAGGCCGGAGTGCTGGTCGCCGAGGAAGTGAGCTTCCGTCCTGTGGCCGAAATCGAGATCGAAGCCCCGGTGGATGCTGTCGATGCAGAGGGCGGCAGTGTAACGGTGCTCGGCATCGTGATCGGCACCACTGCGACGACGCAATTCGAGGACGACAGTGACCAGGATGCAGGGGCGTTTTCACTAAGCGACCTGAATGTTGGTGACTGGGTAAAACTGACTGCCTTTGCGGCCGCCGATGGCGGTCTGGTGGCAACACAGCTGGAGCGCGATGAGGCGGAAGACGAGATCAGGGTAGAGGCGCTGGTCGACGCAGTCGCGCAGCCGGACTTCGAGATGCTGGGTCTGACCATCCAGACTGACGACAATACTGAATTCGAAGACGCCAACGACATGCCGCTCAGCGCCGATGACTTCTTCGCCCAGGTTACATCGGGCAGCGAGGTACAGGTGGAGGGAACCGTCATTGGCGATGGCGTCATCCTGGCCAGCGAGGTCGAACTGGAGGCGGACGACTAGGGAGATGCCAGCGGACGCTGGCCTGTCGGGTCCCGTCGCCCCGGGGCCCGGCATTTTTTTATTCGCTGAACCAGTCGTCGAGGGTATCTGCTGCCAGTTCTTCCAGCGTGTGTTCGTTGAAGGCACGGTAGGCGGTCCAGTGACCGATCTTGTCCTGTAATGCCAACTCGTCCCTGCCGCCGGCTTGCTTCAGTTCGTCACCGTAACGCTCCAGCTGCGCATCGGCGTAGGCATTACAGCGACGCAGGAAGTCACTGACGATTCGCTTTTTCTCGGTGGTCGAGGGCATACTTGGTGACTCCGCTGCAGGGCTGTGGGCGCTATCTTGAAGAACAAGCGGCTGATTATCGCAATTTCCGGCGCAACTGGCGCGGCCTACGGCGTGCGCCTGCTGGAGCAGCTGGCAGGCATCGAGGAAGTCGAGACCCACCTGGTCGTATCGCGGCCGGGGATGCTCAATATTGCCAGTGAGCTGAACATCAAACGTGACGCGGTGCATGCGCTTGCGGATCAGGTGCATGACGAGCGAAATATCGGGGCGTCAATCGCCAGTGGCTCATTTGAAACCGCCGGCATGATCATCGCGCCGTGTTCGGTGAAAACGCTTGCCTGTATTGCGACCGGCGTGGCAGATAATCTGATCGCCCGCGCCGCCGACGTAATACTGAAAGAGCGCCGCCGCCTGTTGCTGCTGGTACGCGAGACGCCGCTGAACCTTGTACACCTGCGTAACATGGTTACGGTTACCGAAATGGGCGGCATCATTTTCCCGCCCGTGCCGGCACTGTACATGCAGCCGGCCACACTGGACGACATGGTCAACCAGACGGTAGGGCGGATGATGGAGTTGTTCGAACTCGATGCGTCGCATTTACTTGAACCCTGGCAGGGGATGATCCGGGACCGCTCGCGCGATGGCTAAGCACTGCCGCATAGCGGTAATTCAGCAGCCGCCGGTTTTTCTCAATCTCAACGCCAGTGTCGAGCGTGCCTGCGCACTGATTCACGAAGCGTCCGGGCAGGATGCCGATTTCATCGTGTTTCCCGA
>JABDJB010000072.1 GCA_013003425.1 Gammaproteobacteria bacterium
CCCGAAGATGTTGATGCGCTGTTGGCCGCGCTGGAGGGGTACGGCGCCCACCCCGGAATTGTTCTTAAAATTGAAACCGAGCAGGGTTTTCACAACCTGGTCAGGTTGTTGCTGACCGCCATGCGCACTTACCCCGTCGGCATTATGATTGCGCGCGGCGACCTGGCCATCGAATGCGGCTGGGAGCGCCTGGCTGAACTGCAGGAAGAAATATTGTGGTTGTCTGAAGCGGCGCAGGTACCGGTAGTCTGGGCAACACAGGTGCTGGAGGGAAAGACCCGGAAGGGTCTGCCTTCGCGCGCTGAAATAAGCGACGCCGCGATGTCACAGCGCGCCGATTGTGTCATGCTCAACAAGGGTCCGCATATCATCGAAGCTATCGAAATGCTCGACAACATCCTGCGTCGCATGCAGGCGCATCACGACAAGAAAACCGCGACACTGAGAAAGCTCTCCGTAGCAGACGTGTCCGGATAATCGCACCCGGCCCCACGCCGATGCCAATGCCACCGTAATAGGATTAATGCAATGAATAATAGTGGATTCGACGTCATCGTTTTTGGTGCGACAAGCTTTGTCGGTCAGATACTCGCCCGTTACCTGTACCAGCGCCACGGTGCCGACGGTGAGCTGAATTGGGCGCTGGCCGGACGCTCGCAGTCCAAGCTCGAATCCGTCCGCCAGTCATTGGGTGCAGACGCCGGCGGGCTGCCCCTGGTGGTTGCTGATGCGCAGGACGAAGCAGCGCTGCGCCAGATGTGTACGCAGACCAGGGTCATCATATCCACCGTGGGCCCCTACGCACTGTATGGCTCGGCCCTGGTGGGAGTCTGTGCCGCCACCGGCACCGACTACGTCGACCTGACCGGCGAAGTGCAGTGGATCCGCCGCATGATCGATTCGCATGAATCCGCGGCGGGCGAAACCGGGGCACGCATCGTGCATTGCTGTGGTTTTGATTCCATCCCGTCTGACATGGGGGTTTATTTCCACCAGCAAAAAGCCATGGAGAAATTCGGCGAGCCGGCAACGCAGATTCGCATGCAGGTTGCCCGTATCAAGGGCGGCGCCTCAGGTGGCACCGTGGCAAGTATGATGAACATTGCAAAAGAAGTTGCCGGCGATCCGGCGTTGCGTAAACAGCTGGCCAATCCTTACCTGCTGGTACCCGATGGCCGGGCGACCGTGCGGCAGCCGGCCGTCAAGAGCCCGCAACGCGACCCGGACAGCGACCGTTGGCTGGCGCCGTTTGTAATGGCAACCGTCAATACACGCATCGTGCATCGCTCCAACGCGCTGGCCGGCTACCCCTACGGCGTCGATTTTCGCTATGACGAAGCGATGAGTGTAGGCAAGGGGATGAAAGGGCGGCTACGGGCAACCACTTTTACCGGCGGCCTCGGCGCCTTCATGGTAGGTGCGGCGATACCACCGACGCGCTGGTTCATGGAGACGTTTGTGCTGCCAAAGCCCGGCGAGGGCCCGTCACCACAGGAACAGGAGCGAGGGCTATACGATCTGCGCTTTTACGGCACAACGGCAGGCGGCCACAAGCTGGTGACAAAAGTCACTGGCGATCGCGACCCGGGCTACGGTTCGACCGCGAAGATGCTGGGCGAGGCGGGCGTCTGCCTGGCGCAGGACATTCCGAGGGCCGACCTGGCCGGCGGCATGTGGACCCCGGCAACAGCCTTTGGCGTCACCTTGATCGATCGACTGACGCAGCATGCCGGTATGAGTTTCGAGGTGATCGAATAGCCTGCGGCTTTCGACCGGTTTTTACGGAAAACCGAACTACCCCGGCCGCTTTACTGTCGTAAACTGGAGTATCCAGTAACCGGAGACAGCCACTATGTCGATGACGCGACGGGATTTCATCAGGTACACGCAGGCCGCAGGGCTGTTTTTTTCGACCGCCTCATTCAATAACCTGGCCGCAGCGTATACATCGAACGCCGGGCTCAAACTGGTGCCCGATACTGACAGACTGCTGGATCTGCCCAAGGGCTTCTCCTATACGGTGGTCTCGGTTACCGGTGAACCCATGGCTGACGGCTTCCTGCGTCCCGGCCGTCCCGACGGCATGGCCTGTTTCCCTCATCCGCAGGAGTCGCACAAGTGCATCCTGCTGCGCAATCACGAAAACTGGCCCGACACCGTCGAAGGCAGCCCGTTCGGCACCGATAACGCGCTGCTCGGACGGGTGCCGGCCGGCAAACTCTACGATCGAAAGGCAAACGGCCAGCCGTTTATCGGTGGCGTAACAAAGGTAGTTTATGACCTGCGAAACAAAAAGCTGGAGGAAGACTACCTGGTACTGACCGGCACCGCCGGCAACTGTGCCGGCGGCCCGACACCGTGGGGTTCGTGGCTGTCGTGCGAAGAATCGGCGGTAACACCGAAAGACGGGGCCGGCAAGACACACGGCTGGGTATTTGAGGTGCCGGCGAGCGCCACCGGACTGGTCGATCCGGTACCGCTGAAAGCCATGGGGCGCTTCGCCCACGAAGCAACTGCCGTCGACCCGGCCAGCGGTATCGTTTACCTGACTGAAGACAACCGGACCGGGCTTTTTTATCGCTTCATGCCGACAGTGAAAGGTGAGCTCGCAAAAGGCGGGCGCCTGCAGGCCCTGGTGATTAAGGAATGGCCATCTGCCGACACCCGCAACTGGCCACACGACTGGGGTGGCGCCGGCTTTGGCACAATAGAAACCGGCAAGGTGATGGACGTTGAGTGGATTGACGTGGAAGACGTCGAAGCTCCGGACGGCGACCTGGCCGCTCGTGGCCATGCTGCCGGAGCGGCACGTTTCTGTCGCGGTGAAGGCGTTGCCTGGGCAGCGCAGGGCGACGGTGGCGATGTGTATTTCAACTGCACCCAGGGCGGTGCACAGCGCGTTGGGCAGATATGGCGTTATTCGCCTGCTGGCCAGCAGGTGCAGCTGGTCTATGAATCATCCGGTGCCGACGTGCTGGATAACTGCGACAACCTGGCAGTGGCGCCGTGGGGCGACCTGGTAATTTGCGAAGACGGTTTCGGCGAGCAATACATGCGCGGTCTGCGACCGGATGGAACGCTGTATGACCTGGCGCGTAATGCTCACTCGCAAAAAAGCGAATTTTGCGGCGCGTGTTTTTCACCCGATGGCTCGGTGCTGTTCGTCAACATCCAGGAGCCCGGGATCACGCTGGCCATTACCGGACCGTGGGACAGTCTGCGCAGCAAATCCGCCTGAGATCAACGTCAGGAAATCGCGCATGCTCGCAGCCTCGCAAGTGTTGGTCGATTTACAGCAATCGCATGGTTGTCCCGCTGGCAAGCCTGGTGACCCTGAATGAGGTGGCCGGACCTGATGAACTCAACCGGTTTGATCGCATGCGTTCTATTACCGTGGAAGCCGCACTGGCGGATGGCGTGTCTTTAGGGGACGCCGTGACGGAGCTGGGTGAAAGGGCGCGCGCACGGTCACCGCATTACGTTGCCGGATGATCGGCAAGCTGCGTGGCGAGTCTGCTTAAGCCTTGTTTCGACAAACGTGTTGACGAAGGCGCTTGATGTGAGCTGCTTCGTCGCGACTGGTAGTGTCCGGCATTGGTCGGCCGATTTGCCGGCGATTGGCGTAAAAGCGTAAAGTACGCATCATGGAATATGCACTTGTTTATCCGATGGCAGCCATGGTGTTGCTTACCGCACTGGTCCTGATTCGTATGGTTCGCGGCCGCGTAGCTGCAGTGAAGCATGGCGAAGTCGATGCAAAGTTCTACAAAACGTTTGCCGGTGATGTAGGTGAGCCGCGCAAGGTAGCGCAGCATTCGCGCCATTTTGTCAATCTGTTTGAAAGCCCGGTTTTATTTTACGCGGGCTGTATTACGGCAATGGTTGCAGGTCAGGGAACCGGTGTCATTGTCTGGCTGGCCTGGGCCTACGTTTTGGCCAGGGTGGGACACGCTTTCGTTCATCTGGGTTCCAACAGGATACCGCCACGCATGGCTATCTACGGTGCCAGCTGGGTTGTGTTACTTGCCCTGTGGACCACGCTGGTAGTGCGGGTCGCTATGTCATCCTGAGTGCAGGCGGTCAGGGCATGTCGATTTGGCGGTAAAAATAGTCCGGCTATCTGGCCCGGTTTAGAGCAAAATCAATCGCGCCGGGCAGGCGTGCGAGCAAAAAAAAACGGCTGCGGTCCTCCTGGCCCGCAGCCGTGTTATTACGCTCCATCAGATCAGTTGTATCGACGATCCTGCCGCCTTTCATCCCGGTATTTAGTGCGGGCCTCGTCGAACTCCTCCGGGCTGAGCAGGCCATCGCCATTGCTGTCGATTCGGGCGAAGCGCTCCTGCGCCCGCGTGCTGCCACGCGTTGTGAACTCCTGCAGCGTGACAAAGCCGTCGCTGTCGGTATCGAGTTCAGCGCCATCAAGAGCTTTGCCCTTGCGGCGTTTGGGCCCTTTGCGATTTCCGCGGTCCTCGCGTGCCGCGGAAATTTCGTCGCTGCTCAGCAGGCCATCGCCATCAGCATCGACGCGTGCGAAATGCTCCTGCGCCCGCGTGCTGCCACGCGTTGTGAACTCCTGCAGCGTGACAAAGCCGTCGCTATCGGTATCGAGTTCAGCGGCATCGAGAGCTTTGCCCTTGCGGCCTTTGGGCCCTTTGCGATTTCCGCGGTCCTCGCGTGCCGCGGCAATTTCGTCGCTGCTCAGCAGGCCATCGCCATCAGCATCGACGCGCGCGAAACGCCGTTCTGCCCGCTCAGAGTGGATTGTGGTCAACTCATCCAGCGATAGAAAACCATCGCTATCGGTGTCACCGCGTTCCAGCATTTTGGGGCCGGCCCAGGCTGCGCTGGCTAACACTGCCGAGGAAGCCAAAAAGATCAGATACTTGTTCATTGCTACTCCTGTGTGTTTAAAACGAACGCCTGTTACGACCTATACACTACAGGCTGGTTGCTTGTAATAAGCTTGAGAAAAGTCAAGTTGTGCCTGATACGACGCCTCCTTAAGAAATCTCAAGATTCACCAGTGATACCTGATTCGCTGTGTAACGTTAGAATGACGCCATGAGTCAAAACGCTCCTTCAATACTTGTCGTTGATGACGACCACCAACTGGCTCGGATGGTGGCGGAGCTGCTGGCGACTGAAGGTTACCTGTGCCGCACCGCGCACGATGGCGATGAAGCGCTGGCGCATATCGAGAAGCAGCTGCCTGACCTGGTGGTGCTTGATGTCATGATGCCGAAGCGCGACGGTCTTGCCACTCTTACCGCCATACGAGAGGTATCGCAGGTGCCGGTAATCATGCTGACAGCGATGGGCGATGAGCAGGATCGAATTCTCGGGCTGGCTCAGGGCGCGGACGATTACCTGCCGAAGCCGTTCGCGCCACGCGAATTGCTATTACGAATCGCGGCAATCCTGCGTCGGACACGCGATCACGCTGTGAGCATCAAAGACCCCGAGAGACATGTCACGGCCGGAGCCCTGACAGTATGGCCGGGCAAGCACGAGGTGATGCTCGATAATCACGTATTACAGCTGACCGGAGCCGAATTGCGTATTCTGGAATCACTCGCCGCTAACGACGGCGACGTGGTCAGTCGCGAATATCTTAATGAGTACGCACTGGGTCGCGCCCTCAATCCGCTGGACCGTGCTCTGGACACTCATATCAGTCATTTGCGTCGCAAACTGAAGAATGCCGGCACCTCTGCGAATTGCGAGATACGCAGTGTACGCGGGGCTGGCTACATCCTGGTGACCAAATGATGCCACGCTTGTTCTGGAAGTTGTTTGCGGCATTCTGGCTCACAACCCTGGCGATTCTGACGGTGAGTATTTTTGCCAGCTTCCAGCTGGCCGATCGTGCCACTGCAGACTGGATCGACCCGCGCGAAGCGGATGCGATGGTGCGACAGATCGCAGAATCACAGAACCGCCAGCAGGTAATGCGGTGGCTGGGTGATCCGGCAACGTTTCCGACCGGCCAGACAATCTACCTGATTGACGCTGATATTGAAGATATTTCAGGGCGCGACCTGCCAGTATTCGTTCAGGCGCGCGCCCGGCATCAATGGGCCATCACCCAACAGGACGGCCGCAATAGCCGTCGTCCCCGACGACCATTCCGGCCGGTCATCCACACCATCGGCGACACTAGTTATATCGCGATACCGGGGCCGGCCGCTTTACCGCGCTTCGGTGTACTGTCTTCGTCAGCACTTCGCTGGACCGTGCTGGCACTCGCAGCGGTGATCAGTCTTTTGGCATTCGGCTGGCTGAGCCGCTCGCTGACACGGCCTATCGAACGGATCGCTGCTGCAACCCGGCGCCTTCAAAGCGGTGACATGTCGGCCCGCGTTGGATCGGATGCGTGGGGACAGGATGAAATCGGGCAACTGTCGAGGCAGTTCGACCGCATGGCGGGCGAGATTGAAGCACAGGCCCAGCGGCGTGAGGAACTGTTCCGGAATATCTCGCACGAACTACGCGCGCCATTGGCACGCTTGCAGATCGCTGCTGACTTAATAACCCGAAAACCCGACGCAGCCCAGGTCCAGGTCGATCGGATTGTCAGAGACATCGCAACAATGGACCAGCTCACCGGCCAGGTGCTGAAACTGGCGCGGGCGCAGCAGGGCAGCCCGCAGCGGGAAGCGGTGGTCGTAAACGAGTTACTGGACGAGTTGCTCGATCAGGGCAGTGTGGAGGCGGGCGCCCGCGGTGTTGAGGTCAGCCTGGCGCCTGTGGATCCGCAACTGGTAGTCCATGCAGACCGCCAACAACTGGCGAGCGCACTGGATAACGTCATCAGGAACGCCATTTCCGTTGCGCCTCCCGGCAGCACAGTGGATGTGATCGTCAATGAAAGCGACGGCGGATGCCAGGTTATTGTCGAAGATCGCGGTCCGGGTGTTCCCGACGCTGACCTCGAGCGTTTGTTCGAACCGTTTTATCGTGTGGACCAGAATCGCCCCGGCTCCGGTATCGGCCTGGCAATCACGGCCCGCGTAGTGACCGACCTCGGCGGCAGCATCGTGGCGAGTAACCGCGACGGCGGCGGCCTGCGTATGACGATTTTCTTGCCGACAGACCAGGCATTCACCGGGTCGTGAGGAACCTGCCGGTTGCGCAGCGAACGGTAGGAGGGCAGGCCGCCGCGTCATTGTTACGAGAAGATTGACGCGGCGGCCGGCAATGAGGCTCAATCGCCGCATGCCCAAACCGGCGCTGAAGATTCGAAACCGCGACGCCCGGCGCTTGTGGCTGGATGCGCAGGGTCTTTCGCGCACGCCGACGGGCAACATCGATGTTCGTTCCATCGTCCGCCGGCTGGGCCTGTTGCAGCTCGATACAATCCGTGTCGTTGCGCGCGCGCATCACCACATCCTGTGGAGCCGCAACCAGAATTACCGAGAGCCGATGCTGGGCCAGGCAATGGCAGAGCGGCGAGAACTGTTCGAGCATTTCACCCACGACGCCTGTGTGCTGACCATGGAGATGTACCCCATGTGGCGGCGCCAGTTCCGGCGACTGGAGGAGAAAGTCCGCGGCTGGGAGTGGCATCGCGGCATGTTGGACACGACGGGCCGCAACGCGATCAAGGAACGCATCCGTAAAGAAGGCCCGCTCAGTACCCGGGCTTTTCGTACCGAAGTCGCCAACAAGGGTATGTGGAAACGCCCCCCGCACAAGCTGGCGCTCGACTACATGTGGTATGCGGGCGAGCTGTCGACCTCGCACCGCAAGAATTTCACGAAGTACTACGACCTGACCGAACGAATCGTACCGGAGCCATTGCGGACACAGACACGCAGCGATGAAGAGCAGATCGAATGGCTCTGCCACGAAGCGCTTACGCGGCTCCGCTTTGCAACGCACGGCGACATTCAGCGCTTCTGGGAGGCCATGTCCAACCAGGAAGCGAAGGACTGGACAGAGGCGCAGGCAGAACTGGTACCAGTCGACATCGAGTGTGCGGACAAGGCCTGGCACCGTGCGCTGGCGCCGCCGGACATCGAGGTGCAACTTGCCGAGCTGCCCGTACCGACTTCGCGCCTGCGCATCCTCAACCCGTTCGATCCGGTGATCCGCGACCGCAAGCGGCTCAAACGCCTGTTCGGATTCGACTACACGATCGAGATCTTCGTGCCGGCCGCGAAACGTAAATGGGGCTACTACGTGTATCCCTTGCTGGAAGGCGACCGGATGGTGGGACGTATCGAGGTTGTCGGAGATCGCAAAGACGGTTTGCTGACTGTAAAGAACGTCTGGCCGGAACCGGGTGTCAACTGGACCGACGCGCGCGAGGCTAAGCTGGAGTCGGAGCTGCTCAGGATGGCGCGGTTTATTGGCGCCGATGAAGTGATCTGGACGTAACTCCTTAGTCCCTTCGGACTGGGAAGGACGCCCAGGCGGATCGGACATAGACATACGGATCCGCGTCGAGGCATTTGCACAGAAGGCTTTGGGTCAAATTTCAGGAGGACCCAGGAATCTTATAGATGTGACTCCGAGCAAAAGCATGTACACCTTCGGAACCGTAAGTAATTGATTCCACGAGGCGACCCCTAAGAAGCGGCGCAAAGATTGAGACATCTTTTCGGAGCAAAATACAGGACATTGCCGAGATTGGGAGCAAAACTCAGGACATTGCGTAGGTGTAATGGCTCAGACTTGACCGTACGGACTGTGTACGATTCAAATCGAAATCAAAGGCC
>JABDJB010000073.1 GCA_013003425.1 Gammaproteobacteria bacterium
GAGTCACCTTGCAGCCGATCGGCATGTTGTCGCGAATCTTGAACGCAGCAACCGATTTGCGAGCCAGGGTCGTTACCGGCTTCTGGCCAGCAATCTTCTCCATGTCTCCACGAGCTTTCTCAATAACCTTCTTGTCGACGACCGCATCACCCACGCCCATATTGAGCGTGATCTTGGTGATCTTTGGCACCTGCATGGGGTTGCTGAGTTTCAGCTTCTCCATCAGCTGCGGCACGATGGTTTCTCTGTAGTAATCCTGCAATCTGGACATGATCAGCTCCGGCGACGTTAGACGTCGACCACCTCCCCGTTCGAACGATAAACCCGCACCTTGGTGCCATCCTCAAGGGTCTTGAACCCGACCCGGTCACCTTTCTTGGTGATCGGGTTAAAAAGCATTACGTTGGATATATGCAGCGGCATTTCCTTGTCGACGATGCCGCCGGGCTGGCCGGCCTGCGGGTTGGCCTTAACGTGCTTCTTGGCCACATTCAGGCCTTCGACCAGTACGCGGCTGTCGCCGACCAGTGACAACACGGTGCCGCGGCGCCCCAGGTCCTTGCCTGCTATCACCACAACGTCGTCGCCTTTCTTTATCCGTTTCATTTCTGTTCCGCTCCTCAGAGCACTTCCGGCGCCAGCGAAATAATTTTCATAAATTTCGCTGTGCGCAGTTCACGGGTCACCGGGCCAAAAATACGCGTGCCGATTGGCTCCAGCCTGGCATTCAGCAGCACTGCGGCATTGCCGTCGAAGCGAATCAGCGAACCGTCCGGGCGTCGCACACCCTTGCGCGAACGCACTACAACGGCGTTGTATATTTCGCCCTTCTTGACCTTGCCACGCGGGATGGCGTCCTTGACGCTCACCTTGATGACATCACCAACGTTGGCGTAGCGACGCTTCGAGCCGCCCAGCACCTTGATGCACTGGAGCCGGCGAGCACCACTGTTGTCTGCCGCGTTTAGCACCGTTTGCATCTGAATCATCGTCTTGCTCCTGTCAGCGGCTCGCGCGCTCGATAATGCTGACCAGGCGGTAAGTTTTACGCCTGGACAGCGGGCGGCACGAGGCAATACTTACTGTATCGCCGGTACGACACTCGTTCTCTTCGTCATGCGCCATCACCTTGCTGGTAAGACGGATGTACTTGCCGTACACCGGGTGACGCACCTGGCGCTGAACAGCAACAGTGATGGACTTGTCCATCTTGTCGCTGACCACCTGCCCGGTGAGGGTGCGGATCGTGCCGCTTTCTGTTGTGGCGTTTGCTTCGCTCATGCCCCTGCTCTTTCATTCATGATGGTCTTGATGCGCGCAATATTGCGGCGCACTTTGCCGAACTGATCGGTGCGTGCGAGCTGACCGGTCCCCTGCTGCATGCGCAGGTTGAACTCCTCGCGCCGCAGCTTGAGTAATTCTTCAGCCAGTTGCTCATCGCTGTGATCACGCAGTTTGCTTGCTTTCATCACATCACCTGCCGTGACACGAAGGTGGTCTGGACCGGCAGCTTGGCCGCGGCCAGGCGAAATGCCTCGCGCGCGATCTCTTCGCTGACGCCTTCGATTTCGTACAGCACCTTGCCCGGCTGGATTTTCGCCACCCAGTACTCGACGCTGCCCTTGCCTTTACCCTGACGCACTTCCAGCGGCTTTTTGGTCACCGGAACGTCCGGGAAAACCCGAATCCAGATTTTGCCGCCGCGCTTGATGTAGCGGGTCATGGCGCGACGTGCCGCCTCGATCTGCCGCGCGGTAATGCGGCCGCGATCGGTCGACTTAAGGCCGAACTCACCAAATGACACCGCACTGCCACGGGTCGACAGGCCACGGTTGCGGCCTTTCATTTGTTTGCGGAACTTGGTCCGTTTTGGTTGCAACATCTCAGTAAACCTCAGCTCGCCGCAGTAGCCGGCTTCGACGGCTTGGATGCGGGTTTGCCGGAATCGGCGCTGTCGTCAGCCTCTTCCGGGCCAAAAACCTCACCCTTGAATATCCATACCTTGACGCCGATGATCCCGTAGGTAGTGCGGGCCTCGGCCAGGCCATAGTCGATATCGGCACGCAACGTGTGCAGTGGCACACGGCCCTCGCGATACCACTCGCTGCGGGCAATTTCCGCCCCGTTGAGCCGGCCGGCAACTTTCACCTTGATGCCACCGGCGCCGATACGCATGGTGTTGGTTACCGCGCGCTTCATGGCGCGGCGAAACATCACGCGACGCTCCAGCTGCTGCGCCAGACCCTCGGCCACCAGCTGCGCATCGAGCTCCGGCTTGCGGATCTCGGCGATGTTGATACGAACGTCCTGCAGCGGCATGTCCATCATGCGCGACACCTCGGTACGCAGCTTCTCGATGTCCTCGCCCTTCTTGCCAATCACGATACCCGGCCGCGCCGTGTGAATCGTGATGTGCGCTTTTTTCGCCGGCCGTTCTATCTGGATGCGGCTGACCGACGCCTGCGACAGCCGCTTCTTGAGGAAGTTGCGAATCAGGTGATCGGTGTACACGTGGTCCGCATAGGATTTCGAATCGGCATACCACTTCGACGACCAGTCTTTGGTGATACCGAGCCTGATACCTATTGGATGGACTTTTTGACCCATAACTTAAATCCTTACTCGTCCGCCACGCGTATCGTGATGTGGCTGTTTTGTTTGATTATGCGGTTGGCGCGACCCTTTGCACGCGGCTTCCAGCGCTTGAACATCGGCGCCTGGTCGACGGTGATCGCGGACACCCGCAGCTCGTCGATATCGGCACCGTCATTGTGCTCGGCATTGGCGATGGCCGACTCCAGCAACTTGCGCAGGATGGCGGCACTCTTGTTCGGCGCATGCTGCAGCAACTGCAGTGCGTCACCGACCGGCTTGCCGCGGATCATGTCCGCAAACAACCGGCACTTTTGCGGCGAAATGCGGGCGAACCTGAGTCTTGCTGCGGTTTCCATCACTTCCTCACTTGGTCTTCTTGTCACCCGAGTGACCCTTGAAGGTCCGGGTGGCGGCAAATTCGCCCAGCTTGTGGCCAACCATGTTCTCGGAGATCAGCACCGGAACGTGGGCACGGCCGTTGTGTATGGCTATCGTCAAACCCACCATGTCAGGCAGGATCATCGAGCGGCGCGACCAGGTCTTGATCGGCCGGCGATCATTGGCTGCAGCCGCTGTCCGCACCTTGTTTTCCAGGTGCAGGTCGACAAATGGGCCTTTCTTTACCGAACGTGGCATCTCGCCTTACCTCACTTCTTCCGTTTGCGCTGACGAGCAATCATGTTGCTGGTGCGCTTGTTCTTGCGTGTCTTGTAACCCTTTGTGGGCACACCCCAGGGCGTAACCGGGTGACGGCCGCCCGAGGTACGGCCTTCGCCGCCGCCGTGCGGGTGATCGACCGGGTTCATCGCCACACCGCGCACCGTCGGACGCACGCCGCGCCAGCGCTTGGCGCCGGCTTTACCCAGCTTGCGCAGGTTGTGCTCGTCGTTGCCGACTTCACCGATAACGGCACGACAGTCAATGTGCACCCGGCGCATCTCGCCGGACCGCAGGCGCAGGGTCGCGTAGGCGCCTTCGCGTGCAGCCAGCTGCGCCGAGGTACCGGCGCTGCGCGCAATCTGCGCGCCCTTGCCCGGCTTCAACTCGATGCAATGAACCACCGAACCCAGCGGAACGGTGCGCAGCGTCATGCAGTTGCCGGGCTTGATCGGCGCTTCGCTGCCCGACTGCACCTGGTCGCCTTTTTTCACGCCCTTCGGCGCAATGATGTAGCGACGCTCACCGTCGGCATAAAGCAGCAATGCCAGGTGCGCACTGCGGTTCGGGTCGTACTCGAGGCGCTCGACCCTGGCCGGTATGCCGTCCTTGTTGCGACGGAAATCAACCTTCCGGTAACGCTTTTTGTGGCCACCACCACGATGCCGCGAAGTAATCCGCCCATCGGTGTTACGGCCGCCGGTGCGCGTCTTGTGCTCGAGCAGCGGCTCATACGGCTTGCCCTTGTGCAGCTCGGGTGTAACCACCCGCACCGTGAAGCGGCGGCCTGCAGAGGTCGGTTTAGCTTTTTGCAATGCCATGACTATCTATCCTTCCGACTCGCTTACTCGGCGCCCATGAAATCGATGTCGTCGCCTTCGGCGAGACGCACATAGGCTTTTTTCCAGTCGTTGCGACGACCAAAGCTGAATCGCGCCCGCTTTACCTTGCCGCGCTGGTTCACCACGGTGACATCTTCGACCTTGACCTCGAACAGCGACTCAACTGCTTCGCGGATCTCGGCTTTGGTAGCGTCGGTGCGTACCTTGAATACGATCTGGTTGTGCTTGTCGGCCACGCGCTGGCTTTTTTCCGACAGGTGCGGACCCAGCAGGACCGTCATCAGTCTTTCGGTACTCATACCAGCTTCTCCTCGAGGCGCTTCAGCGCAGCCACGGTGGTCAGCACCTTGTCGTAGTGCAACAGGCTGATCGGGTCGATTGCGCTGGCCTCCAGCATTGCCACCTTTGGCAGGTTGCGTGATGCCAGGTGAATGTTTTCGTCGAAGCCTTCCAGCACGATCAGGACATCATTCAGCCCCATGTCTTTCAGCTTGGTGACCAGGCCCTTGGTTTTTGGCGCGTCCAGCTCGAAAGTCTCAACCACCAGCAACCGGTCCTGGCGGATCAGCTCGGACATCAGCGAACTCATCGCACCGCGATACATCTTGCGGTTGACCTTCTGCTTGAAGTTACGCGGCCGGGCAGCAAACGTGCGGCCACCGGAACGCCATATTGGCGAACGGATGGTGCCGGCACGGGCACGACCGGTGCCCTTCTGGCGCCACGGCTTGGCGCCGCCACCGCTGACCTGGGCGCGATCTTTCTGCGCCTTGGTGCCACGACGTCGACCGGCCATATAAGCGGTAATGACCTGGTGTATCAGCGCCTCGTTGTAATCGCGTGAAAAGGCATCGTCTGACACGTCGACGCCCTTCTTGCTTCCATGTAACTGCAGTTGCATCTGTACCTACCTCAACCCTGGCGCTTGGCGGCCGGACGTACAACAACGTCGCCACCTTTGCAGCCCGGGACAGAACCTTTTACCAGGATCAGATTGCGCTCGGCATCGACGCGCACCACTTCGAGGTTTTGCGCCGTGCGGCGCACGTTACCCATGTGGCCGGACATCTTCTTACCCTTGAACACGCGACCCGGAGTCTGGCACTGGCCAATCGAGCCCGGCGCACGGTGCGCCAGCGAGTTGCCATGCGTGTTGTCCTGAGTGCGAAAGTTATGCCGCTTGACCGTGCCGGCGAAACCTTTACCAATACTGGTGCCGGACACGTCGACGTACTGACCGGCTTCGAACATGTCGACCTTGATTTCGGCGCCGGCGGCAAGCTCATCGCCTTCGCCTTCGCCAAGACGGAATTCACGCAGCGCGCGACCAGGTTCGACAGAAACCGAACTGTAATGACCACGCATCGCTTTGGAAACACGCGACGCTTTGCGCTCACCCACGGCAACCTGCACGGCGCGGTAGCCGTCACGCTCCTGGTCACGGACCTGCGTCACGCGATTCGGCGTTGCCTCGATGACCGTTACCGGTACCGAAGCGCCATCGTCGGTAAAGACGCGAGTCATGCCGCACTTGCGGCCAACCACTCCGATAGTCATTGTCATGTTCCTCTATTCGACACGCCGGCTACGATTGGTCGGCGCTGACTCAGGGGGTGCGAAACCGCTGTTTTCACCCCCCTGTTGAAAACCGCGGCCCGGCCAGGGCATATGCCGGGCCGGGCCGAAGCGAGCCGCCTATTATAGCAACGCTTGCGGTCAGTTCAATTTGATTTGAACGTCCACACCAGCGGGCAGCTCGAGCTTCATCAGGGCATCCACGGTCTTGTCCGTGGGATCTACTATCTCCATCAGGCGCTTATGGGTCCTCAGCTCGTACTGATCCCGGGCGTCCTTGTTGACGTGGGGCGAGATCAGGATCGTAAAGCGCTCCTTTTTGGTCGGTAAAGGCACCGGGCCGCGCACCTGGGCGCCCGTACGCTTGGCCGTCTCGACGATTTCCCGGGCCGAATTGTCGATCAGCCGGTGGTCGAAGGCCTTGAGCCGGATACGGATGTTCTGGTTTGCTGCCATATTGCCTTTCCATTCGCGGCTATCGCCGCTCCTACATTCATTCGTTTACGTTGGCGGCCGGGCCGCCTCGATTTGCGGCAAAAGCCGCGATTCCTTACTCAATAATCTTGGCAACCACGCCGGCACCCACGGTCCGGCCACCCTCACGGATAGCAAAACGCAGGCCGTCTTCCATCGCGATCGGCGCAATCAGCTCCACCTTCATCTGG
>JABDJB010000074.1 GCA_013003425.1 Gammaproteobacteria bacterium
TTACCAAGCGCATTCCGGAATGCGTCGTTTGCCATGGCATTACGAAAAGCGTCGTTCGCCATGGCATTGCGAAATGCATCGTTAGCCAATGCGTTGCGAAATGCATCATTGGCCAGCGCGTTGCGCATTGCATCGTTTGCCAGCGCATTGCGGAACGAATCGTTAGCCAGTGCATTCGCCAACGCATTGCTGGCCATTGCGTTGCGGAAGCTGTCATTGGCCAATGCTGATCGCAACGCATCGTTACGCAGGAACTGGGCCATCGCGTCGTTGCGGAAGGCGCTGCTCAGCGCGTCGCTGTTTTTCATCGCCGCTGAAAAACGCGCATCGTTTGCCAGTGCGTCACTCAGCAGTGCACCTTGTACATCGGCATTGCGTATGGCATCGCCGCGCAGGGCATTACGGAATGCATCATTGGCGAGTACTGCAGCCAGTGAACTGCGCAGCGAATCATTGGCCATTGCATTACGTAGCGCGTCATTCGCCATAGCCTGTTGCAAGGAGTCGTTCGCCAACGCATTGCGCAGGCTGTCATTGGCAAGCGCATTGCGAAAACTGTCGTTCGCCAGCGCATTACGCATGGCGTCGTTCGCCATCACGTTTGCCAGCGCATCGTTTTTCATCATGCTGCCGAGACTTTCATTCGCCATCGCGTTGCGCATCGCATCGCTGGCAAGCGCGTTACGCACAGAGTCATTGGCAAGCGCATTGCGCAGGCTGTCGTTGGCAAGCGCCTGGCGGAACGAATCATTAGCCAGCGCGTTGCGCAAAGCATCGTTAGAAAGCGCATTGCGGAACGAATCGTTGGCCAGTGCATTACGCAGCGAATCGTTTGCCAGGACCGCCTGGAAAGCATCATTCTGCAGCGCGCTTGCAAACTCCGCATCGGTCGTCATGCGGTGATAAAGGTCAGTCTGCATGAGTTGCGCTACAGACTCGTCCCCCAGCTGTACGTCATCTGCCGAAATCTGCTCACCGCGATAGCGTTCGGCTGGCGCTATCGTCCCTGCTGACTGGTCTTCACCGATAGGCATTTTCAGGCCAAAATAGGCCAAGACCGCGATCACAATCGCGAACGCCGCTATCAGCATGGGCGTTTTGGATTTTACTTGCTCACTCATCGCTCTACTCCTGTCGTGATTTCTACGCTCAACTCACCAACGAGGGACGAGCGTACCCTGGTGTATCAATATGCCATTACTCGTGAAATCGAGCCTGATGGCCCCGTCCTTGTCGGTTGTCGCGGCATTACGCTGTAACACCACGGCAAAATTCTGTCGCCCCCGGCTGCGCGCACTAATCGCCCGAGTGGCGTATTCAAAAGACTCCAGATCGTTGTCTGTCTTTGCCAGTGCTTCGAACTCCAACGACGTCCCGGCAAAATCGATATCTATATCAATCGGATTTACTGAGTCGATCGTGATGCTCAGCACCAGCGTGTCATCACGCAGGTGCAGGCTGGCACTGCCGCCAACATCGGCCGACTCGAAAGAAAACGTGTCTATCGCCACGGCGTTACCCGGCGCCATTGTCCCGATCATTTGCTCCAGGTCACCCGGAGCCGCTGCCTGCGGCATATATCGGTAGATACCTACCGCCAACAGCAGCCCGGCGGCGGTGGCGAAACCGTAACGCAAAAGTACCGGCATACCGGCGCGGCTGGTGTGAGGAGCCGGCGCCGATGCTGCCGGTAAAGTGACATTGCGGAGGATATTTCCATGTACCTCATCTGGCAGCGCTTCCGCCGGAAGATTCTTTAAAAAAGAATCCAGGTCGGACATGCCGGCAAGATAGCGCCGCGCCTCTGCGGACATTGCCAGATTTTGATCCATTTCCTTTAATTCCGCATCAGTCAACTCGCCATCGAGGGCACCATTGATCAGCTCTCTGGTGCGCTCATCAATCATGTCGAAAGAACCCCACGCTGCTCCAGCTGATCCTTCAGTTGCTGTCGTGCACTGAACAGGCGGGACTTGACCGTTTTTTCAGGTATTTCGAGTATCTCGCCAATTTCACGATAGCTGCAGCCGGTAAAGTACTTGAGCACCAACACGGAGCGGTGTGATTCCTGTAGCGCCAGCAATGCCATTTGCACTTCCTCGCTTACCTGGCTTGTTGCTGCCAGCTCGTCCGGTTTTGGTGACGGCGACGCCTGGGCATCGGTAAGGGCCTCGTGCGGCTTGCGCCGCTTGATCTGATTGATCGACTCATTGACCGCGATCCTGTATATCCAGCTGAAAAACCGGTAACGCGGCTTGAAGCTGTCAATATGCTCAAACGCCTTGATGAACGTGGTTTGTGTAACATCGGCAGCATCGTCGACATTACCCAGCATGCGATATGCTGCGTTGAAGACGGGTCTTTCATACTGCCTGACCAATGTGTCCATCGCTTGCCGATCACCTTTCCTGCAGGCCTCCACCAATTCGTGTTCACGCTCCTTATCGGGAATTACACCCCGCGCGGCAGAAAGTTGGTTGATTGACGCGATTTTGTTCACGGCGTGCCCGGCTCGCCCCCCGCGACCTCGATGCTGAACAGCTTGTCAAAGCCGGAATACATGAATATGTCGTTGATATGCTTGCTGACATTGACCAGCCGCAGCCCCTCGCCGGCACCCATCAGCCGTTTGTGCGTTCGCAGCAATACCCCCAGACCGGCGCTGGAGATGTATTCCAGCTGGCCCATATCCAGGACACAGGCACCCTGCAGATTGTCGAGGAATTCCTGCGCCCGCGGTGCCTGTGCAGCATCCAGCCGGCCGCTGACAATCACTGTCCCATCATCCCCGCTGTCGATCTGGAACATGTCTACTCCCCGCCAGCGATGAATGTGATGCTGCTGGTGCGGTCACGATACTCGTAGTTGATCGCATCGACCATTTTCAGCACCAGGAACAGACCCAGCCCTCCCGGCGTCCGCTGCTCGAGCGGAGCGTTGACATCAGCCGGCCCGTGTTCGCGCGGGTCAAAGCGGTCGACATCATAGTCGGTAAGGCTGACCTGTACGCCCTTGCCATGTGGCTCGATTTGCAGAGAAATTTCTGCATCGGTCTCTGTGTCATACGTGACCATGTTGACGAACAGCTCTTCGATACAAAGGTCGACTATATAGCGCACAGAACTGTCCACCGGATGATCCTGGAAGAAGGCATCGCAAAAACTGACGATGCTTTTTATCTCGTCCAGACTACGCGAAAATTTTCGCTGCATTGCTTACTCCTGATCTGGCAGGCGCCGTACCAGCACCATGGTAATGTCGTCGGCCTGCGCTGCACCGCTGCCGAATTCGCTTGCCGCCTCCACCAGCCGCCCGGCCAGCTCGGCCATCGGCAAATCGTGAAACCGCTCGATTATTCCGGTGACGCGATCCTCACCAAACTCATCGCCTGCGGACGTGGCATATTCATAAACGCCGTCTGATATCAGCGCCAGGATGTCGCCGGGGCCAAGATGCAGTTTTCGCGCGCTATCGGTGCCATCCAGCTCCATGATGCCGACCGGAAAGCTGGTCGCCTTGTGCAGGTCGCAACGCCCCTCCGCCGCGTGGTAATGAAGGATCGGGCCCTGGCCACCGGAGTGATACTCGACTTCGTGCGTCTGCGGATCAAGAAACCCCATGAACGCAGTGATGAACCGGTCATCGGGCAGGTCCTCGTTGAGCTGGTTGTTAACCTGCACGTAGGCCTGGTCGAGATTTGCACCCAGGCGAAAGGCCACCCGTAACATCGCCTGCATCTGTGTTGCCGACAATGCCGGGCCGAAGCCGTGTCCCGTAGCATCGCCCAGCAACATGAACAATTTGTCATCGAGCACGACGAGATCGTACAGGTCACCACCGGTGTGATCGGTAGGAAGAAAACAACCGGTCAGGTCATAGCCCGACACCTCTGGCATTTCGTCAGGCAGCGTGCTCATCTGGATCTCGCGCGCAACAGCAACTTCCTGCTCGAGAATGGCGTTCGCCAGTAACTGGTCGGTCATGTACGAATGCTGGATGGCGACAGCGGCTTCAGCTGCGAGCGCCGGACCGATCCACTCGTCATGCTCGTCAAACTGCCCGACTTCTTTTCCCAGCCACTGCATTACGCCCAGCACCACACCATCCTGACCCAGGATCGGGACATTGAGCAGTGAGCGTGTTTCAAACCCCGCAACCTGCTCCGGGTAGCTGGCGAACAATTCGTCATCGCGGCAATCGTGCAGGTTGGAGATTTCCCGGCTGGCCGCACAGGCACCGGCCCATCCTTCACCGGCTTTTAGCCGCCGCGGCTCCTTCGCCGGTGGCACGACACGCACCAGTTCGCCCGACTGGCGCTCCAGCAGCCACAGCACCCCGGCCTCGGCCACAATTGCGACCTTGCCGACCGCGATAATCTCGCGCAGCAACTCTGGCATTGCTTCGGGTGCCGCAAGCCGGTGCATGATCTCGAGGATCTTCACCAGCGAGTCGCGGCTTATCTCGTTGCCGACCGATGCCGAAAGAGAGCTAGCAGGCACAGGGGTGCCCCGGACCGCACTGCGGCCATACCAGGCCGATACAGGGCCCCCGAAATATGAAGCGGAACAGGTGGATGCGTGCCTCCTTCCTTTAGACTGAGCATAGAAGCTGACCGGCGCTGCCGCAATTCGGATGCCGGTTTGATGCGCTGCGGCAGCGGATTCGCGCCATGACCCGGACCGTCCACCCTGCCACCTGTCGCCTGAACGGGCACCTGCAGACCAGCCGGATTGCCCGACACCAACACAGCCGGCATGAAAGCCTGAACGCCCGGGATTGGTGAGGTTCACCCATCGTTGTTCGCCAGGCGCCGCAGCCAGTATACTGCGTCGCGATTGCGGCCCGGCGGGAGTTACGTGTGAGCGCAGAACACGACAAGCAGTTTTACGACACCTTCATGATTGTGCTGGGCGCGCTGGTCGCCTTCACGATTTTGGTCTACATCCTTGCCAACTCGATTCACGATCGCACCCAGGGGCGTTACATCGATGAGAACCCCCTCAAAGCCGATGCGGTAGCCCAGCGTCTCGCGCCTGCCGCGGTCGAAGCGGTCGCCGGCCAGCCTGACCCGGGCGCTGCAGTCATGCCGGCACCGGTACGCGCCGTGCCGGCGGCACCAGCGGCTACCGAACCGGCGCCCGCAGCTGCGCCACCCGATCCGCAGCCTGCAGCGGCCGTCGCTGCAGCTGACTCGGGAGCCGATGGCGAAAAAATCTATAACTCAGCCTGCATGGCCTGCCATATGCTCGGCGTGGCCGGCGCACCAAAATTCGGTGATGCCGATGCCTGGACGCCACGTATTGCCAGGGGTATCGACACGCTGTACAGCAACTCGATCAACGGCTACCAGGGTGAGGCCGGCGTCATGCCGCCAAAAGGCGGCCGTCTCGATTTGAGCGATGACGAAGTCAAGGCGGCCGTTGACCACATGGTCGGCGCAGTTCAGTAGTAGCCGCAGGAGCGGCTTCAGCCGCGAAAGCTGAATCCCGCGCAATCCAATTCGCGCTCGCGCCGATCGCCACACAAAGCCGTCACCTTTGCCTGCAGCAAGCCGGCCGTCGCTGATTCGGCCGGTATCATGTCGCATGATCCAGATGAAAAGTGCGAACCTGGTGTTTTGAAATGAGCTTTGCCGAAATTGTGCTGCGCCTGGGTGTTGCCTTTGTCAGCTGGATCATCATCTACCTCAATTTCATCGCCCTGCTGGTCGTAAAAATTGCCGAATGCCCGGGGGGCGATGTGGCGCCGTGGACAATGAGTTTCGCAACCGGCCTGCTGACAATCGGCGCGGCGTTGACCCTGCCGTATGGCCACGCGCTGAAAGGCGCCGCTGCGGTACGTTTCATCGCCGTGCCGCTGCTTGTGTTACTGCCGTTTGCGCTGTGGGTGATCCTGCCTTACCTGGCCGGTACGACGATCGATGCCCAGGTGGTCTGCGATGTCAGCAAGGCGATGTCATCCGGCAACGAAGCCGCCGGATGGCAGCGCGCCTGGGCCCCGCTGCAGCTGGCGGCCGTTATTGCGGTTGCTGTTAACGGCTGGCGCATCTGGCGGCAGCCTGCCTGACCCGAGCAGCGTCCGTCAGGAGGTTTCCGGCGTCGGCGTCCGGCGCAGCCACAACCGTTCGACCTGGCTGCCAACCAGCATGGCGGCAACGAACAGCACCGGCTCGAGCACCCCGCTGCCCAGCCCGGTGACCGCAGGACCCGGGCAGTAACCTGCCAGGCCCCAGCCGATGCCGAATACCGCAGCGCCAGCCAGCAGTTGACGGTCGATATCGGTCTTTGTCGGCAAGTGGGGCTGCTGTTCGAATACCGGCCCGCGATGCAAGACCAGCCGATAGCCGAGGAAAGTGACCCCGACCGCACCGCCCATCGTAAACAGCAGGCTCGGGTCCCAGTTTCCCAGCACATCGAGGAAAGCCAGTACTTTTTCCGGGTTGGCCATCTCGGATATTCCCAGCCCTGCCCCGAAGATGATGCCGGCAACGAGTCCCGACAGCGGGGCGGCAAAATTGCGCGTCATGACAACACCCCGCTCAGGCGAACCATGGTGGCCGTTGCCATACCGAATGCAATGAATGTCAGTGTCGCGATTATCGAACGATTCGATAGCCGGCTGATACCGCAGACGCCATGACCGCTGGTGCAGCCACTGCCCAGCCGCGTACCGACGCCGACCAGAAAGCCGGCCGCCAGTAACAACAACAGCGGGTAGTCGACTCGGGTGATCAGCGGGACCCCCCTGAATTGCTGCACAAGGATACCGCCGACGACCAGTCCGGCAACAAACAGCAGGCGCCAGTTTCGTTCTGCCGCGTCCCGCGTGAACACGCCGTAAAGTATGCCGCTGATCCCGGCGATGCGGCCGTTCAGCCACATCAGCAGTACCGCCGCGACGCCGATAAGAATGCCGCCGATGGTCGCGGCAACCGGTGTGAAAGAGGTCATGCCCGTTCCCCTGAGTTTTACGCCGCGCAGGATAGCAGTTACGACGGACGAAGATCGATCTGCAGTGCGATGTCAGGGTGAAACTTTTTTAACGCGTAGGACTTTTATCTGCCCGGCTGGCGTGCGGTACAGCCCGCGGCTTTTCATTTGCGCCGCTGAGCCGGTAGGAAACGGCTTCGGCAATGATGTCCGAACTGATGTCAGCGCTGCCGGCCAGGTCGGCGATGGTGCGCGCAACCCGCAGGATGCGGGCATGGGCGCGCGCCGACAGCGAGTAACGGCGCATTGCCTGCTCCAGAAGGCGCAGAGCGCCAGGGTCGGGGCGGCAATACTTGTCGATATCTCCCGGCAGCAGCGCGGCGTTGCATGGCCCGCGTTTGCGCTGGCGCTCGCGCGCTGCAATTACCCTGTCGCAAACCTCGCTGCTGCTTTCACCCGCCTCGGCCCCGGGGCGCAGCAGCCGGCGATCCACCCGCACCACATCGAGGCGCAGATCAATGCGGTCAAGCAAAGGACCCGATACGCGTTCGCGATAGCGCTGCACACGCGCGCGACCACAGTTGCACATCTGCTCCGGGTCACCGAGATTTCCGCAGGGACACGGGTTCATCGCCGCCACCAGCTGAAAGCGGCACGGAAACTGCGCCTGGCGCGCCGCGCGTGAAATGGTAATGCAACCAGTCTCTATCGGCTGGCGCAAAACCTCCAGCACATGGCGCTGGAACTCCGGCAGTTCGTCGAGGAACAGCACGCCGTTGTGCGCGAGTGAGATTTCACCTGGGCGCGGAATGGATCCGCCGCCAACCAGCGCCACCGCCGAGGCGGTATGGTGTGGCGCGCGGAACGGCCGCGTGCGCCACTCGCCGGCATCAAAACCGCGTGATGACAGGGAATGTATTGCAGCAGTCTCCAGCGCCTCGTCTTCGCTCATCTGCGGCAGTATTCCCGGCAGGCGCATCGCCAGCATGCTCTTGCCGGTCCCCGGCGGGCCGGTCAACAGCAGGCTGTGACCACCCGCCGCCGCGATTTCCAGCGCCCGGCGCGCATGATGCTGCCCGCGTACGTCGGCAAGGTCAGCAGGTTGATGTTGTCGGCTACGCTTTGCGCCGGCCGGCTGCAGCGGCAGCCTGACGCTGCCGGCAAGGTGCGCCACGATCGCGGGTAACTGGTCGACCGCCACTACGCGGCTGTCGCTGACAACGGCAACCTCCGCGCAGTTGTCGCGTGGCACCACCAGGGTGCGGCCGTCGCCGCGGGCGGCGAGCGCCACCGGGAGCGCACCGCGAAAGCAGCGCACGGATCCATCGAGACCGAGCTCGCCATAAAACTCATGCTGCTGCCAGACCGCGTCATCCACGCGCAGCTGGCGACTTGCTGCCAGGATGCCCAGTGCTATCGGTAAATCGAAACGCCCGCCTTCCTTGGGCACATCGGCCGGCGCCAGGTTCACGATGATGCGACCGCGCGGAAACTCGAATCCGGCGTTGCGGATTGCCGCGCGCACGCGGTCGCGGCTTTCCTTGACGGTGGTTTCGGCCAGACCGACGATGGCAAAGCGCGGCAATCCACCGCCGATGTGGGCTTCGACGTGCACCAGCGGTGCCTGCAGCCCGAGCTGCGCCCGGCTCAATACGTTTGCAAACACGCGTCGGCCCGCCTGCCTGTGGGTTCGTTACTTATATAAGTATGTCGGGGCCGCCGTTTACAGCCGGCTTTTTGTGCAGATAGGGCAGATTACGCCGCGGCTAGTTGACGGCGATGACGATACCCTGCGGGGCAGCACGGTTGACGATGATGTCGGCGGTGAATGTGCCCAGCGCCACCAGGCTGGTATCGACCATGATCAGGTAGCGACCGTCGCCCAGATCAGTCATCACAAAGCCGTTACCCGCGCCGAGCGGCTCGGCATCGGTCGCCGGCACCAGCGTTACCGGGTCGATCGACGTATTGTCGACGATCATTTCAAGTCCGGCCCCAAGCGGTGTCCCGGCCGCATCCTGCGGTTCGATAATCACCGGCTGCGGGGTGCCGGCACTGCCCGTGAGGTTAGCGGACGGCTCAACAATCATGACCGAACCCACTGCGCCTGGCGCGGCGCCGGCATAGTGATAGCCGGCATCGAGCTCTGCATTGTTATCCGGTGCCCCGGCGACATCGGTGGTGCGCGTTTCCAGTCCGCGCGCGGTCGCGTCGCGGCTGGTGTCGTGATCGACGGCAGGTGAGCTGGCCTGGTTGAGATAATAGCCGGACACAAACAGCGGATCGGCCGCCAGGTCGCCGGCGCCGTAAGTGCCAAGCTCGGTGATGTTGAACTCGGACTGGATCAGCGCAGCCTCGACTTCTGCCGCTGCCCCGACACTGTCGACATTGCCGCGCATTATGTTGTTGGCTACAGCCGGACCGGGCAGGGATGCGCCTGTGTCGATGGCATACACCGCAGCACCCGTGGCGGCCGCGTTACGGGACTGGTTGTAGACGATGGTGTTGTTGAACACCCCACCGCCGTCGGAATCCTGCGTGGCGATTCCGCCACCGTTGTCCGCGCTGTTGCCGCTGATAATGTTATTGACCAGCTCGAAAGCGCTATTGACCTGCTCGAAGTAGACGCCGCCGCCGATCGCGCCGGTGCGGTTCCCGGACACAATGCTGTCGCGGATCACACCAGAGACACCGCCCTGGTCCGCAACAAAAAGACCGGCGCCGCGACTGTTCGTGAAATTGTCGGCGATGAGCGATTCGCGAATATCTATAGTGCTGCCATTGAGCAGCAGGCCGGCGCCACCGTTATCGACTGCCGGTGTGCCGATGATCGCAGCATTGCCGCTGACCCGCAGGCGAGTCGCTGTAATGCTGCTGAAAATATCGGTGTAAATACCACCGCCACCGGTGTAGGGACCCGCCGCAGCAGTGACCGTGTTGTTGGTGATCACGACATCATCGAGGTCCGCACTGGAAGTGCCGTTGGCAGTTGTCAGCAGCGACAGCGCCCCACCGCGACTGAACGCGACGTTGTCATCCAGGTACAGCCCGCGAAGGGTTGCCGCGCTGCCGCCGAGCCGTACCGCACCGCCGTCAGTTCCACTGCCGTTGGTGATACGCAGGTCATGCAGCTGCACGCCGGCACACTTCTCGAAATCCAGCACCGAGCCACTGGCCGCGCCCGCCAGCGCCAGATGCGTGGTCGGTACGCCCGCATTGTCCTGCGGTATCCGGATGCCGTCACCCAGCGAGCCCATGAACACCAGGCTGTCGCAGTTGTTGGCGTTGCCGTCGAGCGCGACCTGCCATTCTGCCGCACTCGCCGACGTGACTTCCGCCATCAGGATAAATTTAATCGCGCCTGTCGAGATCAGGTCGCCGGCCAGGTCTGCCTGAGCCAGGTCGCGCCAGGCGCTGGCCCATGTCGAGCCGTCGGCCGCAAGCGTAGCGTTGGGATCGATGTAAACCACCGGGTCGACGCTGAGCGGATCGCTGCCGGCGATTGACTCCTGCAGGTCACCGGCGCCGTCGCTGTCAGTATCCGCATTGTTCGGCAGCGTCGGTGTAACCGCAGTAACTTCGGCATTGTCGCCGAGGCCATCGTCATCGGTATCGGTATCCAGCGGGTTGGCGCCGTTGGCGAACTCGCCGGCGTCGTCGAGGCCGTCGCCGTCGCTGTCGTCGGTCGGGTTACCCCAGTTGATGACGAAGCCGCCGGCAGAAGTTGACCACGGCGTGCCGTGCAGTGGTCGCGCAGTGCCGCTGGCGTTGTCGATGATGACCCCTGCATCGCCCGCGGCACCGCCGATATCGTCACCGGCAACAAACGTGCCCGTGGTTGGCCAGGTATCGAAGTCGATATTGTTAAAGCCGACGATGCCTGCCGTGCGGTCAATGGTCAGCTGGTCCGCAGCCGGATTCATAGCGGTGAACGCCACGTTATCGAAGCGGGTCACTGTGCCGTCGCCAAGCAGCAGCGGCACGCCATCGAAAACTGCGCCATCGACATCGACACCGCCGGTAGCCAGCGTGAATGCGGCACCGTTGTCGTGTATCAGCAGGCTGCCGGACGAGCTGTCGATCATCTGACCGCTGATCTGTGCATCACTGTCAATGCGTATCGTGGGATCGCTGCTAAGCAGAAGGTCGCCAAAGGACGAGTTCGCGTTGTCGAAAAACACCCGATGTGTGCCGCCGTCGAACTGTGTCACGTGACCCGGCGAGGCTGCATAGGATCTGCCGTTACCGGTCTGGGTGAAGTTGCCGTCGATAACGATGGTACCGGCGGTCAGCCAGCCGAGATGGTTGTCGCCACTGTCAGTAGAGAAGTTGCCATTGACGGTAACCAGTCCTGCGGCATCGGTCATCACCAGCGATCCGCTGTCTTCGATCACCATGCGGTCCGGTGTCGTCAGGCTGTGCGGCCCGACGCTAAGTTGCTCTTCGACAAACAGTCTCATACCGGGATATATGCTTACATCCCGGTCCATGGTGATTGGCCCTGACAGCCGGAAGCGGTCTATGGCCGACGGCTCGATAGTACCGTTGAAAATCGGGAACGCGCTCTCGAAGAACGCCGCATTACCGCCGGAGCCCTTGAACACTGACCCCGCATCGACTGTGAGCTGACCGGTGAAGTGCGGTGACTGCTTGAAGTCGACCGTGGTGTTGCCGGTAATCACGACGTTACCGAAATGCGATCCGTTACTGCTGCTGCCGCCGGCATTCAGGAAGTCCACATCCAATGCTGAACCGGTAAAGATGGTCGTGTGCGGCGGAAATGCCTTGAACTCACCAGCGCCCCCGGCTACTGAAATATCGTCCTGTATACGCACAATGCCGCGTAACAAGGTGTGTGAGTGGCCCTGATCGATGCTCACGGTCCCGCCAATGGTCAAATCACCACCGGCATCCATCAACAAATGACCGCCGCTGATAACAAAATTGCCGCCTACATTAACGATCTGTCCATTGGCGTAGAAGTGATCGGAAACAACGTCCATATTGCCGGCAATGTTCAGCTCGCCAGCTGTAAAGACATCTGCATCGACAGTCAGTGATGTCATGGTCCCCTCGATTCTGCGCGCCGGGCCACCAGTCGACAGCACACTGCCAACGACCGGGCCCAGGGCAAAGAGGTCGCCGGTGATCGATAACAGGTTGCCGTTGAGATCGAGATCGGCGCCAGCGGCGATTGCCAGTGTCGATAGATCAAGCGTGCCGGCCGCCGGCAACAGAACCGGATACTGGTTTGCGCCGTTGGTCGGAATAATTACCCGTGCGCCTGCCGCCGGCGGTGAGAGGCCGCCGTCCCAGTTGCTGTTGGTGTTCCAGTTGGTGTTGGTGGTACCACGCCAGATATAGGCGCCGGAAAAATCGCTGACCAGCAGGATGGTCTGGTTTTCGGCGTCATCCTCGGCAGAGCCGCCGGAACCTGGCATCGAGTCCGGATCGGGCTGGTCGGAGGCTGACACCCCGGCGAAAATCGGGTAGGCGCCGTCGCCCCCGACACCATCGATGCGGACGGTGACAACGGTTGTCGCGCTGCCGCCGTTGGGCAGCGGTGGCAGCGTCCACGTGCCGTTGCTGCCGGCCGGCGAGAACAGGCCATCGCCCGCAGCACCCAGCATGGTGGTGCCAAACGCGCCAAAAACAGCCACGGAAACATTGGAGGCAGATCCGGGTCCGTCATTATCGAGCGTCAGCCGCAAATTGACGGTGTCGCCGGCGTTGTCCACCGTGTCGTCATCCGGCGGCTCGATGATCATCTGCAGCCGCAGGTCGGCTGAAAATGTGCCGACGATGGAAACGTCGGACCGCGCTACGGTGTCACCGGTGGCGGTAAGAACATCGAAGTAGGTGCCTTGGATTATCTCGCCGCTCTGCACCTCCATCGTGCCGTCATCATCGACACCGCCCGCGCCGGCCGCCGTCGCCAGGGTACTGGCGAAGATTCCCGTGTTAGCGCCGGTCTCGGTCAGCGTGACAGTTTCCGATTCCAGCGACGTCGTGTTGACCAGCGTCACGTCGACCGTTTCCACCGCGCCGGGATCCGTATCGAGATCGGCATCGGCAACCGTAATCGAGACCGGGTCTGCCGGCAGGATGCTGGCAGGGCTCAGATCTATCGTCCCGTCGCTGCCACCACTGACGGTCGCGGTATCTGTGACCGTCACGCTGTCGCCGGCGGCATCCAGCGCATCATCGTAGCGCGCCTGGATGAGGTCGCCGGCCTGCGCATCGACAAAGCCGTTACCGCTGGTGGGCGCACCACTACCATACTCGATCTGCACGTTGTCGAATGCGACCGTCGAGCCGCCCTCATCGTCGGCAACGCGGAAGCGGATACGGGTATCTGCGCTGATAAAGGCCGAGATGTCGAAACGATCTGAATACACGCCACTGTTGCCGGGGCGATAGGTTTTCAGCCCCGTCCAGCTGCCGCCGTCCTGGCGCACCTGCAGCCGCACCTTCGCTGAGCTGGTCAGGGTATTGACCACATCGAGGGTCAGGATCGCCACGGAGGCGCCGGAAAGATCCGCCTGGCGATAAATCCGCCTTCCCTCAATGCCGGACCAGATCTCCAGCTGTTGGCCGGTAATCCGTACGCTGCCGCCACCGGGCCCGCCGGTATCGTTCTCGATCCAGTCACCGAGCCACAGGGCGCTGCCGTCGTTGTTCGAATAGACAGCGGTGGTAAATTCGTCGCGTACGGTGGGATCGAAACCAGCTCCTGTACCGAACTGTACCGGTATGGTGCCGCTGAAGATGCCGGTGTTCGGACCGGTTTCGGTCAGCGTTACCATCTCGCTGTCGGCCGGGGCCTTGCTGACATTAAGAACGTTTACATCCACTGTTTCGACGAGCGCCGGGTCACCATCCAGGTCAGCATCAGTAACCGTAACCGTGAAAGTCCCGCCGGGAACCAGGCTCGACGGGCTCAGGGTGATCGAGCCCGTGGCCCCTGCACGCACCATTGCATCGTCGGTTACTGTGGCCGATCCGCCAGTGCTGGTCAGTGCATCGTCATAGCTGCCGCGGGCAACCTCGCCGGCCTGCACGTCGAGCACACCGTTGTCGTTCGCCCCGCCGCTACCGAACTGCGTCGCCAGCGTGCCCTGAAAAATACCGCTGTTGACGCCTGTTTCCGTGAGCGTCACCGTTTCGAATTCCAGCGTCGTGGTGTTGCTCGCCGTTACATCGACCGTCTCGGCCACCGTGGC
>JABDJB010000075.1 GCA_013003425.1 Gammaproteobacteria bacterium
GATCTTCGCTGACTTCGCTGAGAAAATCCGTCGGGTGGTCTGCGGTAAATTCGCCGACGATTTCTTCGAGGATATCTTCGAGTGTGATCAGGCCCTGGATATCGCCGTATTCGTCGACTACCAGGGCGACTCGCTCGCCGGCTGCCTGGAAGTTGAGCAGCTGCCGGTTTAGCGAGGTTCCCTCGGGGACGAAGTACGGTTCGTCGACAAGTTGGCGCAAAGACGACTTGTCAAGATCGCCGCGGGCAACATGGCCCAGCACCTTGCGCAGATGCAGCATCCCCACGATGCGGTCGAGTGTATCCTCGAACACGGGTAACCGTGTAAACGTGCTGCCCTGGAGCTGTTGCACGATGGCGCCCCAGTCATCGTCCAGGTCGATACCGGTGATGTCCTGGCGGGTGATCATGATGTCGTCCACTGACGCTTTTTCCAGGTCCAGTATGGCGGTGAGCATGGCGCGATGCCGCCCCGGCACCATCACCGCAGCTTCGTTGACCACCGTGCGCAACTCTTCGGTGCTCAGCGACTGGCCGCTGCTGTCGCTCGCTTTCACGCCGAACAGGTAAAGGATCCCGTTTGCCACCAGGTTTATCGCCCACACGAACGGGTACATCACCTTGAGTAGCGGGAAGTACACATAGCTGGCCGGAATGGCGAGCCGTTCCGGTTTGAGTATTGCCAGTGTTTTTGGCATCAGCTCGGCAAAGATAAGCACTACGAGCGTGAGAATGACGACCGAAAGCACGACCGCAGCGCCACCGATGCGCACTGCGATTACCGACGCAATCGCTGATGCCGACAGGTTGACCAGGTTGTTGCCAAACAGGATCAGCCCGATCAGCCGGTCTGGCTGCTTCAGCAGTTTTTCAGCGAGCTGCGCACCACGGTGCCCGGCCCGGGCGCGGTGACGTAAACGGTAACGGTTGATGCTCATCAGTGCCGTTTCGGTGCCGGAGAAAAACGCCGAGAACAGCAGCAGCACCACGATTGCGATCAGCAGCCACTGCGTGGGTAAGGGGTCGTCTAACCCCATTGCCGGCCCAGCACCATTTCCAGCACGAAGCGGCTGCCGAAATACGCCAGCAGCAGCAGGGCAAAACCGACCAGCGCCAGAGTGGTGGCCTTACGGCCGCGCCAGCCGAACTGCCAGCGGCCAAGCAGCAGTACGCCAAATATCACCCAGGCCAGCGAAGCCAGCACGGTCTTGTGTGCCAGGTGTTGCGCCATCAGGTCGCGTACGAAAATCAGTCCGCTGAATATTGCCAGCGACAACAGCGCGAATCCGGCAAGGATGCAGGCAAACATATGACGCTCTATGTCATCGAGTGACGGCAGACGCACCGTCCAGCCGGCGGTGCCGACGTGCCGCAGCCGGCGGTCTTTCAGGCTGCCGGCAAATGCCAGCAACGCGGCGGCCGCCAGCAGGCTGTAGGCCAGCGTGGCCATCAGCGCATGACTGACAAATTGCCATAACGGAGCGGTTCCGGCCTCTGCAGGTAACTGGCCGCCGGCCGTAAACAGGGCAGTGATTCCGGCGATCCCCAGCAACACGCTGCCGAGACCGCGGAAATCGCTGCGCAGCACGTAGTAAATGCCCAGCAGAGCCAGCAGCCAGCCGGTGAGCGAGGCGGTACTGCCCAGGCTGAGTGCTTGCTGAGCGACGGTTGCGTACCACAGCAGCCCGCCGTGTGCCGCCACGGCTGCAGCCGCAAGGGCCAGCGCAATGGCAGTCAGCGGGGTCATTGTCTCGCTGCGGGCGGGTCCTGCCAGGAGGGCAGCCGCCACGGCGTATGCGCCGAAAACTGTGATCTCAGGCACAGAAAAAATCTTGTGATTACCGTAGCTTGCTGTCTGGTCAAAGAATCATCGCACACTGTGCCTTGGTTGAGAAGGCCGGATGTCTGGGTTCCGGTCGTGAGTATGGAAGGAAGAAATGCGGGTAAGAGTCCTGGGATGCAGTGGCGGCATCGGGCGAGGGTTGAGAACCACCTCGATCCTTGTCGACCGCGACATCCTTATTGACGCCGGCACCGGCGTCGGCGACCTCAGTCTCGACGATCTGTCGCAGATTCGCCATGTGTTTATCACCCATTCCCACCTGGATCACATCGTGTCTCTGCCGATGCTGATCGACAATATTTTCGAGCAACTGCTCGATGACCCGCTGCGGGTGTACGCAAACGCCGAAACGATTGCGGCGCTGCAAGAATACATTTTCAATGACGTCATCTGGCCCGACTTTACCTGCCTGCCAGACGCCGAAAACCCGGTTATCAGATTTGTCGAAATTGACGCCGGCGATAGTGTTGATATCGGCGATCGTTCACTGCGCGCCATAGGTGTGGAACACGCTGTGCCGACACTCGGATTCTGCGTCGCCAATGGCGAAAAAGTTTTCGCCTTCAGTGGAGACACAACCACCAATCGTACGTTGTGGCCGGTGCTCAACAGTTATGAACGGCTTGATGTGCTGGTAGTCGAGGTGTCGTTTCCCGATCGTCTCGCGCAGCTGGCGAGGGTTTCCGGTCATTACACCCCATCGACATTCGCCGCTGACCTGGAAAAACTCGACCACGAGCCGGCTATCTGGGTTACCGCAATGAAGCCCGGCGAAGAAGAAGCGATCCTCGACGAAGTCGGCGAGATCCTGCCGGATCGCGCTATCAGTCAGCTGCAGACCGGAACCGTGTTCGAGCTATAATCCCCGCTCTCCTGAACACCGGGTAGTTTCATGTTTGACAGTCTTAGCGAGCGGCTAAGCAGCACAGTCGCGTCGTTGCGTGGTGGCGGCAAGCTTACCGAAGACAATATTCGCGACACGCTGCGCCAGGTGCGCATGGCTCTCCTGGAGGCCGATGTTGCGTTACCGGTTGTGCGTGAGTTCATTGGCGGCGTGCGCGAGCGCGCGGTCGGGGAAGAAGTGCTGAAAAGCCTCACGCCCGGTCAGGCGCTGATCCGGGTGGTACACGAGGAACTGGTCCATGTAATGGGCGATGCCGCCGCCGGTCTCGACCTGCGCACACAACCGCCGGCGGTCATCATGGTGGCCGGTCTGCAGGGTTCCGGTAAAACCACCACCGTGGCCAAACTGGCGCTCTGGCTGCAGCAGCGGGAAAAGAAAAAGGTATTGATCGCCAGTGCGGACGTCTACCGGCCGGCGGCCATCCTGCAGCTGCAAACGCTGGCGCAGTCGATCGGCAGCGAGTTCATGCCAAGCAGTGAAGAAGACGATCCTCGGGATATCGCACGGCGGGCAGTCGCGGAAGGCCGGCGCCAGCTGGTCGACGTGGTGCTGCTGGATACCGCAGGCCGCCTGCATATCGATGAGCAAATGATGCAGGAAGTGCGTGAAGTGCACGCAGCTGCGGAACCGGTCGAGACGCTGTTCGTGCTCGACAGCATGGCTGGCCAGGATGCGGTCAATTCTGCACGCGCCTTCGACGAGGCCTTGCCGCTGACCGGAATAGTTCTGACAAAGACCGACGGCGATGCGCGTGGTGGTGCCGCACTGTCGGCGCGCCAGGTCACCGGCAAGCCGATCAAGTTTCTCGGTACCGGTGAGAAAACCGATGCGCTGGAGTTGTTTCATCCCGATCGCGTGGCGTCGCGCATCCTGGGCATGGGTGACGTACTTACACTCGTCGAACAGGTACAGGAAAAAGCCGACCAGAAGAAAACTGAAAAACTGGCGCGCAAGCTGAAGAAGGGCAAGGGCTTCAATCTGGAAGACCTGCGCGACCAGCTCGAGCAGATGCTCGGCATGGGCGGGATCGGCGGTTTGCTCGACAAGTTGCCCGGCATGGGCCAGGTCCCGGAGGCGGTCCGGCAACAGGCGGACGATCGGCAGATTCGTCGCCAGATAGCGCTGATCAACTCCATGACGCCGGGCGAGCGGCGCCACCCGAAGATCCTCAACGGATCGCGCAAGCGCCGCATTGCCGCGGGTGCCGGGCTGGCGGTGCAGGACGTAAACCGGCTGGTAAAGCAGCACCACCAGATGCAGAAAATGATGAAGAAAGTGTCCCGTGGTGGGGCCAAGGGGCTGATGCGGGCCATGCAGGGCCGCCGGCCGCCGCCGTTCTAGGTGGCGCTCCGCTTCCAGTGCCGAGGCCCTCAGGTGCATCTGCTCCAAGGCGAAACCAGTCCAAATACCTTGGAATTGTTCTATTCGATGGTTCCCCTTTGCCCTGCAAGTCAGTAGAATGCCCGGCTGGTTGCAGCCCGCGGGGGCTGTGCAGGGCATCTGAGGAACAGCGGAAATGGTGACAATAAGACTGTCACGTGGCGGCGCCAACAAGCGACCGTTCTATCACATCATCGTAACGGACAGCCGCAATCGCCGGGACGGGCGTGGCATCGAACGGCTGGGTTTTTTCAATCCGGGCGCTAAAGAAAATGAAGAGAAGCTGCGCCTGGACCTGGAGCGCACCGAGTACTGGATCAGCAAGGGTGCGCAGCCATCTGACCGCGTGCGTTATCTGCTGAAACTTCAGCAGGCCGCGGCCAGCAACTGAAGCGGCGTCGCCGCGCATGACTGCGCGGGAAGACAAAGTTCAGCTCGGAAATATCTCCGGGCTGTTTGGCGTCAAGGGCTGGGTAAAGGTCTACTCTTTTACCGATCCGCCCCGCAATATTTTTAACTACACACCCTGGCAGCTGGAGCTCGACAACGAACAGCTCGATGTGGCCGTTGTCGAATCGCGGCAACGCGGAGCCGGGCTGGTCGCGCGTCTGGAAGGTTGCGATGACCGTGACCAGGCAGCACGACTGGTTGGCGCAAAAGTCTGGGTGCCGCGAGCGCAACTGCCTCCGCCCGCGCAGGGCGAGTTTTACTGGACTGACCTGGTCGGGCTTGAAGTCGTAACCGAACAGGGCGTATCACTTGGCAAAGTGGCGCGCCTGATTGAAACTGGCGCCAATGACGTGATGGTGGTACACGGGGAGCGCGAAAGACTGGTCCCCTGGATAAGCGAGCAGGTGGTTGCGGCCGTCGATATCGGCGGGGGGCGTATAACCGTGCGCTGGGACCCGGACTTCTGACATGCATCTGCACGTAGTCACATTGTTTCCTGAAGCCGTGACGAACTGGGCCGGGCAGGGCGTGTTTGGTCGCGCCGTCGGTAGCGGCACCCTGAAATTTGCCACCACTAATCCGCGTGACTTCACCGATGACGTACATCGCACCGTGGACGATCGTCCTTATGGTGGGGGTCCCGGGATGGTGATGAAGCCCGAACCGCTGGCGCGCGCGATCACCGCGGCCCGCGAGCTGGTACCGGCTGGCAGCCCGGTGATCTACCTCAGCCCGCAGGGCGAGCGCTTCACCCAGGCGGTGGCCGCTGAGCTGGCCGAAGGCCCCGGAATGGTGCTGCTGGCAGGGCGCTATGAGGGTATCGACGAGCGGCTGGTTGGCCTCGCAGTCGACCGCGAGCTGTCAATTGGCGATTTTGTCCTCTCAGGTGGTGAATTGGCAGCCCTTGTTGTGGCAGACTGCGTGGCCCGGCTCGTGCCGGGGGTGCTGGGTGACCCGGAATCGGCTGCCCAGGACTCGTTCAGCAACGGCCTGCTGGACTGCCCGCATTACACGCGGCCGGAGGAATTTTCCGGTCGCAGGGTTCCGCCGGTACTGCTGAGCGGAGATCATGCGGCAATCAGGCGCTGGCGTCTGATGATGTCGTTGGGACGTACGTGGGAACGGCGGCCCGACCTGCTCGAGGAACTCGAGCTGACGGACGAGCAACGTGAACTGCTCGAGGAATACAAGGCCGGTGCCGGTGACGGTGGCGGTATGGAACAAAACTGAAACCAGGCGATCGATATGAGCAAGATTATTGAACAAATCGAAAACGAACAAATGAGTCAGGACATCCCTGACTTCAACCCGGGCGACACAGTTGTCGTCCAGGTAAAAGTGAAAGAGGGAACACGTGAGCGGCTGCAGGCTTACGAGGGTGTGGTTATTGCCAAGCGGAATCGCGGTCTGAACTCCGCCTTTACCGTGCGCAAAGTGTCGCATGGCGAAGGAGTGGAACGTGTATTCCAGACCTACAGTCCCGCAATTGCATCAATTACGGTCAAGCGGCGCGGCGATGTACGTCGTGCCAAGCTTTATTATCTGCGTGCGCGCTCCGGTAAATCGGCCCGCATCAAGGAAAAAATCTGAACCGTCACGTCAGTTAACAGAATCGGGCCCGCGCGGCCCGATTTTTTTGCCCGGTTGTTGCTGCAGCCAGCACAGGTCAGATCCCGTCTGCGTTGCCCGGCATCCGTATGCTGGACTACAATCAAGCCTGCCCGGAATGTAAAAAATCAGATCACCGGGAAAAATCCATGCTCGACGCACTACGGAAGAAACTCTACACACCGGTTGATATCGCCTCTGTGGTGGTATTCCGCGTCGGCTTTGGCTTCATCATGCTGTACGAAGTATGGCGCTACATGAGTCATGACTGGGTTCGAATGTTCTACATTCGGCCCGAGTTCATGTTCAAGTACTACGGCTTTGAATGGCTGCAGGCATGGCCAGGCAATGGGATGACCTGGCATTTCGTGGCGCTGGGCGTGCTCGCCTTCATGATAATGGTGGGCGCCGCTTACCGCATCGCCACGGTGCTGTTCCTTATTGGCTTCTCGTATGTGTTCCTGCTCGATCAGGCGCGCTACCTGAATCACTTCTACTTTGTCATCCTGCTCTCGTTGCTCATGTGTTTCGTGCCGGCACACCGTGCGTTCTCTGTTGATGCCTGGCTGCGGCCAAAATTGCGCTCGGCCACGATTCCCGGGTGGGCGCTGTTCGCGTTGCTTATCCAGATGGAAATCGTGCTGCTTTATGCCGGCATCGTAAAGATCACGCCAGACTGGCTGCAGGGGCAGCCGCTGGGCATGTGGCTGGCGAACGACGCCGATCTGTTCCTGGTCGGCCAGTTGTTCGAACAAAAGTGGGCCATCGTCGGTGGATCCTGGGCCGTGATTATTCTGCATTGTGTCGGCGCGCCACTGCTGTTTTTCAAAAGCACACGCATGTATGTGTTCGTGCTCTACTGCAGTTTTCACTTTCTCAACCACCTGGTGTTCGAGATAGGGATATTTCCGTGGCTGACTATTGTAGGGACCACGCTGTTTTTCGATCCCGACTGGCCGCGGAAGCTGGGTCGCCGGGTTGAACTGCACGTGGCACGCCTGATGGAAAGGCGCCACGACCTGGGGCAGGGCACGATCAGCAGCCAGCTTGTAGCAGGTCCGGCAGCGCCACCGGCAATGCAGCAGCCGTCGCCGCTGACGGTCGCGTTAATTTCGATTCTTGGCGTTTGGATGGTGTTGCAGGCGGTAATCCCGCTGCGTCATTACCTGTATCCCGGTGATGTGGCCTGGACCGAGGAGGGGCACCGTTTCGCCTGGCGCATGAAATTGCGCAACAAGAGCGGGCGGATAAAGTTTGTCGCAACGGACCCGGCGACCGGTAACGAATGGAGCATCGATCCGCGTAACTATCTCACCAGCAAGCAGACCCGTGTCATGGCATGCCGGCCGGACATGATGCTGCAGTTTGCGCATTACCTCGCGCAGCGGCTGGAAGCGGAGGCCAATATTCACGACGCGGTTATACAGGCGAAAAACACCTGTTCGCTCAATGGTCGGCCGCGCCTGCCGATAGTAGATCCTGAGCGCAACCTGGCGCAGGTTGAGCGTAGCCTGGCTGCGGCCGACTGGCTGCTGCCGAATGACAAACCGCTGCCGCAGTTCTGGCGCGACGAAACGAGAGCTGCCTCGCGCTGACGAGGAAGTTCGGCCCGTATCGCACTTTCATTTATCATATCGTCGCTTTGGGCGGCACATTGTTTACCATGCGAGTCATGAAAATTGCGCGTCTTTTATTGCTGGTGATGCTGCCCGGATTGTCCGGTTGCGGTGCGCTCGTGGCGTCGGCTGCGGACCGCTTCGCCGGCAACCTGACCACGGCGATCCTGGAACAGGATGACCCGGCGCTGGTACGGGATGGGCTTCCTGCCTATCTGCTGCTGCTGGACAGCCTGATCCTGTCGGAGCCGGGCAGCCCGAAGTTGCTGGCGGCCGGGGCGCAGATGTATGCCTCATACGCAGTCACGTTTGCCACCGATCAGCAGCGGGCCCAGCGGCTGAGCGAGCGTGGCCGCAGCTATGGCCAGAGGGCCCTGTGTCTCAGGCATCAGCAGGCATGCGACTGGCAGCAGAGCAGTTTCGATGATTTTGTTGCCGCGCTGGAGCTGGTCGACGAGCGCGAGGCCGAGGCGCTGTACGCCTATACCATCAGCTGGCTGGCCTGGCTGCGCGCCAACAGTGGTGACTGGAGTGCCCTGACGGACCTGCCACGCGTGGAGGCCGCGCTCGATCGGCTGCAGCAGCTCGACCGGCCCGACCAGCGCGCCAACGTGAATCTTTATCTCGGGGTGCTCAATACCCTGCGACCCCCGGCGCTGGGGGGCGATCCGGAGCAGGGCCGGGCATATTTCGAACGTGCAATTTCGTTAACCGGGGAACGGGATCTCAGCGCGAAGGTCGAATATGCGCGAGGGTATGCCCGCCTGGTATACGATCGCGAGCTGCATGACAGGCTGCTGCGCGAGGTTCTGGAGGCAGATCCACGGGCGCCGGCGTTGACCCTGCTGAACGTGCTGGCACAGGAACAGGCCCGGGATTTGCTGGCAGGCGCTGATGATTACTTTTGAGGGACCACACGGATGACACGAAGCACGTTTCTTGCTCTGCTGGCTTTGCCGCTGTTGATGCTGCCGGTTGCATTACCGGCTGCCGGGCAGACGCTCAAGATCGCGACGATCTCGCCTGAGGGCTCGTACTGGATGACGCGCATGCGCGAGGGCGCCGCAGAAATTCAGCAGCGGACCGATGGCCGTGTGCAGCTGAAGTTTTACGGCGGCGGCGTCATGGGTAATGACAAAAAGGTGCTGCGCAAGATGCGGGTCGGGCAGCTGCATGGTGGCACTTTCACCTCCGGCGGCCTGGTAGAACAGGATCCGGACCTGCAGCTGTATGGTTTGCCGCTGTTGTTCAATAGCGCCGACGAAGTCGCATATGTGCGCAAGCGTATGGACGAGATTCTGCTCAAGGGGCTGGAGCAAAAATCGGGCCTGGTCAGCTTCGGTCTGGCCAGCGGCGGTTTCGCGCGGTTGATGTCCAACAGCCCGGTACGCTCACTCGACGATCTGCGCGGGCGCAAGATCTGGGTGCCGGAAGGTGATGCGATCAGCTATGCAGCAATGGAAGCACTTGGGCTTGCCCCGGTTACGCTGCCGATTACCGATGTACTCACCGGTCTGCAAACGGGGTTGATCGAGATCATCGGCTCATCCGCCGTCGGTGCCGTCGTCCTGCAGTGGCATACAAAGGTCAGCTATATCAGCGATCTTCCCGTAACTTATATATATGCGCTGCTGGCAATCGACGGACGTGCTTTCGGCCGCCTCGATCCGGCAGACCAGCAGGCAGTACGCGAAGTGATGGAAGCGACCTACCGCGAATTCGATGCAGTCAACGATCGCGACGACGCTCAGGCTAACGAGGCGCTGGCGAAGGCCGGCATCGAGACTGTCCCGGTCGAGCAGGATCAGCTGCCACAGTGGCGCAGGCTGGTCGGCGCGGTGAACCAGAAGCAGGCCGACGACGGCATGATCAGCCCGGCACTGCTGGCGACGTTGCAACAACACCTGGCTGATTTTCGTACGCAACAGCAAGCGGCGGCGACAGCGCCGTGAATGAGCCGGAGCAGTCCCGGTCTCTGATCAGCAGGCTCGGACAGCTACTGGAAGACTCCTTCCTTACGGTGCTGCTGGTTGCGCTGATAACAATCGCGACGGGGCAAATAGTCCTGCGCAATGTGTTTCACTCGAGCCTGCCGTGGACAGACGAACTGCTGCGATTGCTGGTGCTGTGGCTGGCAATGGCGGCAGCAGTGACGGCGGCTCGCGACGATCGCCATATTTCCATCGATGTGCTGTCGCGCTTTCTCGAGGGACGCTGGCTGGCCGGCAGCCGCCTGTTGATTGCTGCATTTACCGCTGCGGTGTGCGGCCTGCTGGCCTGGCATTCAGGACGTTTCGTCAACGACTCACGGCTGTACGAGGATATCTTGCTCGGCGGCGTGCCGGCATGGATTCTGCAGGGCGTCATGCCGCTTGCCTTCGCGTTGATGACCTGGCGCTACCTGGCGCATGCACTGCGTCACCTGCTGGTGCTGCTGCGGGGTGAGCACTGATGCTGATGATGGCTGCGCTGGTGTTGCTGGCGCTGTTCGGCGCGCCATTATTTGCCGTTATCGGCGCCAGCGCGTTGTTCGCATTTCACGGCGCTGAAATTGACCTGTCAGTCGTGGCAATAGAGATATTTGGTCTGGCCGAAATGCCGGTGCTGCTGGCAATCCCCTTGTTCACGTTTGCCGGCTATGTGCTGAGCGAAAGCGAGGCGCCACATCGACTGGTGCGTGTTACCAATGCGCTCATTGGCTGGATGCCGGGCGGGCTGGCAATCGTTGCGCTCGCGGCCTGCGCGTTATTCACGGCGTTTACCGGCGCATCCGGTGTAACCATTATTGCGCTGGGTGCGCTGCTTTACCCGGCACTAAGCGAGGCCGGCTACCGCGACAAGTTCAACCTGGGGTTGATTACTTCATCCGGCAGTCTCGGACTGCTGTTCGCGCCGTCGCTGCCACTGATTCTGTATGGCATCGTCGCCAAGACTTCAATCGACGACCTGTTTCTGGCCGGCCTGCTGCCGGGCCTCCTGATGCTGGTACTGCTCAGCGCCTGGGCGATTCTGAGTAATCCGCAGACGCGGGTACCTGTCAGTCAATTCTCCACCGCTGAAGCCGCTGCCGCGTTGCGTGAAGCGGCACTGGAGCTGCCGCTGCCGGTCGTCGTGCTCGGTGGTATATACAGCGGCTATTTTGCCGTTTCCGAGGCCGCTGCTGTCACAGCCGCGTATGTGTTCCTGGTCGAAGTGGTGATCCGGCGTGAAATTACCTGGCGGCGCTTGCCCGGCCTGATGCGCGAATCAATGGTGCTGGTCGGTGGGATCCTGATGATTCTCGGCGTGTCGCTGGCGTCGACCAATTTTGTCATCGATTCCGGTCTGCCCGAAAAGCTGTTCGAGCTGCTTGATGGTTTTGTTTCCAGCAAGGGCACATTTATTGCGTTGCTGATCGTGTTCCTGCTGATCCTCGGCGCCTTTCTCGATATCTTTTCGGCGCTGGTGCTGGTCGTGCCGATGATCCTGCCGGTTGCCATGCGTTACCAGGTCGACCCGGTTCACCTCGGCATCATCTTCCTGGCCACCATGCAGCTGGGCTACATGACCCCACCGGTGGGTCTGAACCTGTTCATCGCCAGCTACCGTTTCGACAAGCCGATCATGCAGGTTTATGCTGCGAGCATTCCGTTCCTGGTAATCCTGCTCGCTGCAGTGCTGGTGATTGCCTACTGGCCCGGGTTGTCGCTCTTCTTTCTTCAGTAAAGAGTCATTATAAACAATGAGTTCCAGAAATATCTTCACTCGATTTATTGGCGGGACCTGGCGCCTGCTGGATGTTTTCCGGCGCTTTGTGCACCTGATCCTGATGGTGCTGGTGTTTGTCGGGCTGGTCGCAGCGCTGGGCCAGGGCAAGCCGGCGTTGCCAAAGGCGGCGGCGCTACTGATCGAGCCGGCCGGGCAGGTTGTCGAGCAGCGCTATGGCGATCCGGTCGAGCAGGCGCTGGACGAGCTGGCAGGCAACGGCCAGGCGCAAACCTCGGTGCGCGACCTGGTTGACGGATTACGCGCGGCGGCGGCTGACGATCGTATCAAGGCTGTTGCCATGGACCTTAGTGGTTTCATGACGGCCGACCTCAGCAAACTGCAGCGGTTGGGTCGGGAACTGGACGATTTCCGCGCGTCAGGCAAGAAAGTCGTCGCTTACGGAGATTTCCTGCTGCAGCCGCAATACTATCTCGCGGCACACGCAGACGAGGTTTACCTGCATCCGTCGGGCGCTGTCTACCTGGACGGCTATGGACGTTTTCGAACTTACTACCGGTCGGCAATAGAAAAGCTCAAGATCGACTGGCACGTATTTCGCGTAGGCGAGTACAAGTCTTTTGTCGAGCCCTATTTGCGCGACGACATGTCCGAGGAGGACCGCGCCTCGAGTCTCGAATGGCTTAACGAACTGTGGCGGCAGTACCAGCAGGATGTCGTCCGCGTACGCGGCCTCGAGGCCGGCGATATTCACAACTATGTTGCGCAATTCGTAGAACGGCTGGAAGCTAATGACGGCGACCTCGCGCGTGTTGCGCTCAACGCCGGGCTGGTGGACGAACTGCGCACCCGTGACCAGGTGCGGCTGCGTCTCATAGAGCTGGCTGGTGAGGACGAGAAGACCCACTCGTTTAAACAAATTGGCCTGGAAGCTTATGTTGCCGATACCCGCGAACCTGATGGCGAGACAGACAAGATCGGTGTCGTAGTTGCTGCCGGCGAAATCCTGGATGGCGACCAGCCGCCGGGTGTGGTGGGTGGCGACACGCTGTCACGATTGTTGCGCAAGGCGCGGCATGACGAAAACGTCAAAGCCGTTGTTCTGCGTATCGACAGCCCGGGTGGCAGCAAGTTTGCTTCGGAGATCATCCAGCGTGAGGTGCAGCTGCTGCGCGAGGCCGGCAAGCCTGTCGTCGCATCGATGGGGGGCGTGGCGGCATCTGGCGGTTACTACATTGCCATGGACGCCGATGAAATCTGGGCCACGTCGTCCACTATCACCGGCTCAATCGGTATTGGCGCCTACCTGCCCACCTTCAGCCGCAGCCTCGACTGGCTCGGGATACACGTCGACGGTGTGGGCACGACCAATCTGAGCGGGCAGTTCCGCCCCGATCGCGAGCTCAGCGACGAGGCAGCACAAATACTGCAGCTGTCGATTGAGGACGGTTATCGCGACTTTATCGAAGGAGTAGCGAGCGGGCGTGGCATGACCACGGATGAGGTCGACAAAATCGCGCGCGGTCGTGTGTGGATCGGCAGCACGGCGGAGCAAATCGGGCTGGTCGACCAGCTTGGCGGGCTCGACGCCGCAATTGAATCAGCAGCGGCGCGCGCAAACCTGGACGACTATGGCGTTACTTACATCCAGAAAGAGCTCAGCTTCCGTGAGCAAATGGCGTTGAGTTTTGTCACCAGGATTCGTTCGATACTCGGTGTGCATTGGCAACCGGGCACGCTCAACCGGATTGTCGGGCAGATCACTGATGAGCTGGCGCGGCTGTCGCGACTCAATGACCCCAACCATCTCTACTACCATTGCCTGTGCGACCTGCGCTGAAGTCGGGCTATTCCCGCTTTCGTCAGCATTGTACAAACCTGCCAGTCCAACGGGCAGCGGCGCCGCTGGTGTTATGCGCTGCTCTGAGGGCGTCACGAGTGGCGCAGGCGCATGGTCACCGCCTGGCGGCGGTTTTGCCCCGGCCTGGCCGATGCCGGATTTACCTGCACGGTGGCGGCGCGGAGCGTAACAGCAAATGAGGGCGGTGTTACCCGGATTTGTCGTGGCGCTGCTGGTGGTAGCCTGCGCCGCATCGGCGCCTGAGGTGAGTGACTCCGGATCAGTCACCCCGGTAGATTTACCCGTTGATTTTTATCGCTGCGCAACTGCCAGCGATTGCGCTATTGCCGGGTCGGCCAATGGTGCATCAAGCGTCATTAGCCGTAAATACCTGCTCAGGTTTGCCGAGCGCTACGGTGATTGTGACAACTGCACCGCGCCGGAACTGGCCTGTGAGCATGGCATTTGCCGTGAAGAGGCGTTGCCCATCACCTCCAGCGCCTATCGTGACTGCGAACAGCCGGCCGACTGTGCCATCGGGCTGGATCCCTGCGCGCAACCTGTTGCGCTGAACCGCTTCATGCTGTCGCAGTATCGGGCGCTCAGTCATGTCACGCCGTTTCACTGCCGGCGCATACCGGAGCGAACTCCGGTTGCGGTGGCCTGTGAGGCAGGTCAGTGCAGTGTTACCTACAGGCCAAGTGAAATACCTGAGGCGCGGATGCTGAGCGCAGCAGAAGTGTCAGCGCTGCAGCAGTGGCAACCGTATATTCGGCACAGTCGCAACGCGCCGATGCGTGAGACTCCGGAGCCGCAACAGCAGCCGGTCATCGGCGTTGCCAAACCGTCCGGCACCGGCAAGCAACCATAGGGCTGTTTCAGCCGCGACTACCTGCGACCACGCTGCCTGCAGGAGCGGCCTGCGGGAGCGACCTGCGGGAGCGGCCTGTGGGAGCGGCTTCCAGCCGCGACTGCTTGCGACTAACTCCCGTGGGAGCGGCTTCCAGCCGCGAC
>JABDJB010000076.1 GCA_013003425.1 Gammaproteobacteria bacterium
TCGCCAGTGCCTGGCACCCGGCTTCGTAGCAGCGGCATCCTTGCCGCGATCACCTGCGCGCAATCGCGCCTGGAAGGCGCTCCTACGGTAACGGATCGCCAGTGCCTGGCACCCGGCTTCGTAGGAGCGGCATCCTTGCCACGATCACCTGCGCGCAATCGCGCCTGGAAGGCGCTCCTACGGGCAGTCTGCAAGGCCGCGCCCGGCTAGCGGATGTAGCCGAGGCTCTCGAGCTTGACGATGACGCGGTGGGCGGCGTGGTCGGGAGTGACGCCGACGGTGTCGACGACCAGCTCGGGGTTCTCCGGCACTTCATACGGATCGCTGATGCCGGTGAACTCCTTGATCAGGCCGGCGCGCGCCTTGGCGTAAAGCCCCTTGCGGTCGCGCTCTTCGCACACTTCCAGCGGCGTGGCGACATGCACCTCGATAAAACCGCCGCCCGGCTCGATGGTCTCGCGCACCTGGCGCCGGGTGGCCGTATACGGCGCAATCGGCGCGCAGATGGCAACGCCACCGTTCTTGGTGATTTCGCTGGCCACGTAACCAATACGAAGAATATTCAGATCACGGTGTTCCTTGGAAAAACCCAGCTCGCTGGACAGGTTCTTGCGCACGATGTCGCCATCGAGCAGCGTCACGCGACGGTCGCCCATTTCCATCAGCTTGACCATCACCGCGTTGGCAATGGTCGACTTGCCGGAACCCGACAGGCCGGTAAAAAACAGCGTGAAACCCTGCTTGTGCCGCGGCGGATGGGTGCGGCGTAATTCCTGCACCACGTCGGCATAAGAAAACCAGTGCGGTATCTCCAGCCCCTCGCGCAGGCGGCGACGGAACTCGGTGCCGGAGATGTTCATCACCAGCTCGCCCTCGCCTACCTCGTCGGCTGGTATGAACTGGGCGCGATCCTGCACGTATACCATCATCTTGAACGGCACCATTTCGATGCCCAGCTCATCCTGGTACTCGATGACCAGGTCCTGCGCATCGTAATGGCCGTAAAACGGCTCGCCGTTGCTGTCGTCGCCCGGGCCGGCGTGATCGCGGCCAACAATAAAATGCGTGCAGCCGAAGTTCTTGCGAATGATGGCGTGCCACAGCGCCTCGCGCGGGCCGCCCATGCGCATCGCCAGCGGCAACAGGCTCAACGACGTGGTCTGCTCGGGGTAATGCTTGAGCAGGTTTTCGTAGCAGCGCACGCGGGTGTAGTGATCGATATCGCCCGGCTTGGTCATGCCAACCACCGGGTGCAGCAACAGGTTGGCTTCGACCTGGCGCGCGGCGCGGAAAGTGAGCTCCTGGTGCGCACGGTGCATCGGGTTGCGGGTCTGGAACGCAACGATACGGCGCCAGCCCAGCTTTTTGAACATCGCCCGCATCTCGGCCGGCGAATTACGCAGGTATTTGAAATCGTAATGCATCGGCGCATCGATGCCCTTGATGGTGCCGCCGATGTACACCGGGTTGGACCGGTTCGTCAGGTAATCGACCGCCGGGTGTTTTTCGTCGCGCGTGCCATAGACACGCTCGGCTTCGGCGCCGCGATCCGGCGTCCAGATGTCGGAAATCTCCAGCGTGGCGCAGTTGACCCCTTCCAGATCACGCAGCGCGATGGCGTCACCGACCTTTACCTGCCCGGCAAACTCTTCGCTGACATCCAGCGTGATTGGCATCGGCCACAGCGTGCCGTCGGCCAGCCGCATGTCGCTGCACACCGCTTCGTAATCGGCTTTGCCCATAAAACCTTCAAGCGGCGAGAACGCACCGTTGAGCAGCAGTTCGATATCGCACAGCTGGCGCTCGGTGAGGTCCCACGACGGATAGTCGCGCGCCGCCTTGCGCTCGGCCTCGCAGGCATCGTTGTGAAGGTAAAGGTTTTTCAGCGTGCCGCCATGCGGCGGAATCAGGTCAGCCATCGTCAGTTTGTCCCTGCAAAAGTTGCCCGGCACCCTGCCGGGCCGGGCAGTCTATACCGGACTCCGCGGCAGAACTAAACGATTTGACCGAATATTCCGCACTTCCGGCGAATAAAAGCCGTGATTTTTGGCGTCTGGCGAGCTAGTCAGACGGACTGCTGCCGTCGGAGCCCGATTTTCCCGGGTCGATGCGGGTGAGACGTAAATAGCTGACGATAAAAAACACCGCTATCAGGACAACGGAGCCCAGCACCAGCACCGCGCTGAAGCCCACCAGGTTGCCAAACAGCAGGTCCATCCACGTAGACATCAGGCCAAATCCTCCGTTGCTTGCAGAACGTCGCGTCGCAACTCAGCGGCACGGCCGCACTTTACCGCGACGGCGGCCGCGATCGGCCCGTGGAATGTACTTACCTGCCGGCCCGTTGCAGCTGACCGGGATCAGAAGGGAATATCGTCGTCGAAGTCCTCCGACTTTGACGGTGCGCCACCGCCGCCGCCACCGGACGAGCTACCACCCGACTGACCGCCGCCCGACTGGCCGCCGCCCGACTGGCCACCACCGCCGCTGTAGCCACCGCTGCCACCAGAGCCGCCGCGGCCGCCCAGCATCTGCATCTCACGTGCAATCACCTCGGTGGTGTAGCGATCGTTGCCGTCACGGTCCTGCCACTTGTTAGTGCGCAGGTTACCTTCGACATAAACCTGCGAACCCTTGCGCAGGTATTCGCCGGCAATTTCCGCCAGCCGGCTGAAGAAGACGACTTTATGCCACTCGGTGCGTTCTTTTTGTTCGCCGCTGTCCTTGTCGCGCCACTGCTCGCTGGTAGCAACGCTGATACGGGTGACGGCGGAACCGTTGGGCGAATAACGCGTCTCGGGATCGGCGCCGAGGTTACCAACGAGAATGACTTTGTTTATGCCGCGGGACATGGCCTGCTCCTGTCGTTATTGGCTGCCGTGGCAGCTCTGGCCACGGGTGCGGGAAAGGGGCCGTATTGTAGGCGCTCGCGCCGCAAATCTCACCCGCCCAA
>JABDJB010000077.1 GCA_013003425.1 Gammaproteobacteria bacterium
GCGATTGCGGCGGTGGTAATCAGCAGGAGGATTGTTATAAGAATTTTATTCATAAACGGTGAGACAGGGACGGGTCGTCGAGGTTCATGCCGCCGGCAATCGCGGCTGGAAGCCGCTCCTGCGACAAGAATCACGTCCCGGCAATCGCGGCTGGAAGCCGCTCCTGCGACAAGAATCACGTCCGGGCAATCGCGGCTGGAAGCCGCTCCTGCGACAAGAATCAGCATCTCGTAGGAGCGCCCTCCGGGCGCGATCAGGGAGCATTGTTGCGGTCAGATTCTCACTAAAACGCGAGGTTGAGGGCGATTAGGGAGACGACCAGGAAGATGCCGGTCATGATGGTGCCGGCACGGATAAAGTGCGCCACCTTGTAGTCGCCCGGGCCCATGATCAGCGCGTTGACCTGGTGGGTGGGGATGATGAACGAGTTGGAGGTCGATACCGCGACGGTGAGCGCAAACATCGCCGGGTCGGCGCCGCTGGCCAGCGCCAGGTTGATGGCCAGTGGCACCAGCAGCACGGTGGCGCCGACGTTGGACATCACCAGCGAGAACACTGCACCCAGCACGGCAACAAGCGCCTGCAGCGTCCATGCCGGTACGTCGCCCAGCCAGGCCAGCAGGTGCTGCGCGATGTAGTTGGCGGTGCCGGAGGATTCCACCGCGTGACCCAGTGGCAGCAGGCCGGCCAGCAGGAACACGGTTTTCCAGCTTACGGCGCGATAGGCCTCGTCCATGGTCAGCACGCCAAAGATGATCATGCCGACGGCGCCGGTCATCAGCGCTATCGGCAGCAGCACATCGGTAAACACGACCAGGCCCAGCGAGATGGCAAAAAATGTCAGTGCCAGCGCGATCTTGTACGGGTGCTGTGGCTCGCGCGGATAGTCGGTGGTGACGATGACAAAGTCGCGGTCTTTTTCCAGCCGTCCCAGGTTGTCCCAGCGAGTGTGGCAAACGAGTGTATCGCCGGCTTCGAACGGAACGTCCTGCATTTTTTCGCGGATGGTGGTGCCGGCGCGGAAAATCGACAGCAGCGTCAGCCCATAGGTCAGACGCAGGCGCAGCTCGCGTACCGATTTACCCACCAGCTGCGAGTCGGGCGGGATGACGATCTCGGCGATGCCGGCAATCGAGCGCGCCAGCAGGTGGCGGAACTCGCGCAGCTTTGGCCGCAGGATTAGCCCGCCGGCATTGACGAAGGCGCGCAGCTCTTTTGGCGGCGCGATTATCGCCAGCGTTGCCGGCGCGGCAATCGGCGCCTCGATGGGCGGCGCTACCAGCACTTTGCCGGCGTAACGCGAGGCGACAATTTTCACCTCAAACTCGCGTTGCACCATTTTGATGTCTTTACCGACAAACGGACTGCCGGACGGCACCTCGACCTCGCGTACGGCGGCATCCATGCCGTAGATACGCCGCAGGTAGCGCACCGTGCCGGCGCCGCGCGCGTGTGCTTTCTCACCACGCGGCAGCAGCCAGTGACCGAACACCAGGAAATACACCAGCCCGGCGGCCACCAGCGCAATACCGACCGGCGCGACGGCAAACAGGCCAAGGTGTTCCATCTGCTGTGACACCGGCAGCGCCTTGTTGGCGTTGTCGAGCAGGTCGTTGAGCATGATCAGCGGGCTGGAGCCAACCATGGTCATGGTGCCGCCGAGGATGGCGCAAAAACCCATCGGCATGACCAGCCGCGACATTGGCAGGCCGGTCTTCATGGAAATCTTTGCGACCACCGGCAAAAACAGTGCGGTGGCGCCGATGTTCTGCATGAACGAAGAGATCACCGCGACGGTGCCCGACACCAGCGAGACAATCTTTTTTTCCGTGCGCCCGCCGTAACGCAGGATGGCCCACGCCACCCGCTCCATCACGCCGGTCTTGTCCAGCCCGCCGCCGATGATCATCACCGCGATGATGGACACCACCGCGTTGCTGGAAAGTCCGGAAAACAGAATGTCGGGGCTGAGCAGCCCCTCGAACGCCGGGAAGTAGATCAGCAGCCCCAGCAGTGTCATCACCAGGAGCGCCGCCACGTCCACCCGCACCAGCTCGGTGACAAAAAGAAATACCGCCAGCACGACGATCGCCAGCACGATCGTCATCTCGGTCGTCAGTAGCGGCAGCGGATCCATCGAGCCCCTTACCCGGGTTTATTCTTGACTCGAACCTAAGTACGAGGGCTGCCATTTTACACACATGGAGAGCCGGCTGATTGCCTGCCAGGCAGCGGCATTCAGTCCGGCCAGTCAACAGGATCACCATGGCCTCGGGCGCGGCGGTAATGGTCTCGAGCGCGCCCAGGAAATCATCCAGGAATAAGTGGCCTGATCCGGGCCGCCGTTCTTCGTACCAGACAGCCATGCACGCACGGCTAGAGCTTGCCCCTGATCCTCCGTACGGCAACTTCGACCGGCGTGCCCCGCTCTCCGTCGAGCTCATAACGGGCCAGCCGCTGCTTCACTTCGGCAAGTTGCCCGGGTTCTATGCGGGGAAAAAGTCGATCGGTTTTGTGGTGGTGGTGACGGCGACGTCGCGGGCGCCGAAGTCGAACAGTCGGATACGACGCAGCAGCTTTGCTTCCAGCTCGGGCGCCGCCAGCTCGCTGGAAACAATCTGTACCTCGGTGACGGCGCCGGACGGCGCAATGGTCAGCGTGAGTACTACTTTACCTTCCAGCGTAGGGTCGCTGCGCAGCGCGCGGCGATACAGCGCATAGATCGCTGCCTTGTTCTTGTCGAATACCTGCTCAATTTCCTCGCGGCTGCGCCCGCCAACACCGGAATCGCTTCCCTTGCGCTGGTTACTGGCACGCGCGGTGCGTGTCGGTTGCTGCGTGGTCACGCGGGTGGTCTGACGCTCGGCCAGCCCGCCGCCGCCGGTGGCGCGGCTCATCGCTGAAGTATTTATACCGGCACTGGCGGTGCCTTTGGCGGTTGTCACCAGTGCCCGTTGTGCGGTTCCGCTGCCGGTCGCCGCAACCTGGGTGTCCGTACTGAGCGAATCGCCGGGTGTCGCGTCACGCAAGTCGGCCAGCTGGTCGGCAAATGCCATGACGCCGGCGCTGGCGGCGCGTTCTCGTGCTGCTACACGCGCATCGGGCTGCGGCTCGGGGTCAGGTCGGACGGTTTCGACCACCGGCGCTTTTGGTTTCGGCAGCTTGACTTCCACCTTGCGCTCGACCGGTTTTTCCGGTTTTGGCGGCAGCTTCACTTCTTCCTGTTTCGGTACCGGTTTTGGCTCCAGCAGCAGCTTTGCCATGCGCTTCGGCAACTCCGGTGGCGTCAGGCTGGCGCGATCCGGTAGCGGCAACGCGGCAAGAACAATACTCAACACCAGGGTAATGCCCAGCGTCCAGCTCAGTATTCTGCGAAAGCGCCGGTTTTCCTCGGCGACCAGTTCCCACGGCAATGCGTAGCTGCGTGAGTACATCAGCTACCCACCGCGTCCGGCGCGCGCTGCATTACCGCCAGCGAAACGCGTTCAAAATCGGCCATGGCACAGGTGCTCATGACTTTTTTCAGCACACGGTATGACAACGCCTTGTCACCCATGATCGTGATTTCAGTCTGCGCAGCATCAGCTTCCGGACGTTTCTCGGCCAGCAACGCGCCGCGCAACGGTTCCAGCACGGTATTTTTACTTGCCAGCGCATCGGCGACCGACAACACCGCGTTGCCCTCGACCAGTATCTGTTCAGCCGTTATTTTTACTACTAAGGTTTGCCGCGGCTGGGTCTGCGCGATCGACTCGGGCATATCGACGCCCTTGGTGCTCGGCAGCGTCTGCACTTCGCTGGAATTGACCAGCAAAAAGAACACCAGGATGGTGAAGATATCCATCAGCGAGACCAGGTTCAGGCCGACACTCTTGCCACGGCGTTGCTGGCGTTCGTTCATGCGTCGGGCACGTGGTGACATTGCTGCCATGACTAGTCTCCTGCCGCTGCCACGGTCGGCGCCGGCGGTGCGTCGCCAATGGAGATTGCCGGAAACAGCTCGGCAAATACGGTTGCGCCGCCGTCTTTCACCGCGACGGCGCGCACCACGTCCATCACGTCGACGATCTGTTCGTAGACGACATCCGGCTCGAGCAGCAGTGTGGCCGATGTCTCATCGGGGAAGCGCTGCTTGATGCGCTGCATGTAGTCGGAAACCGCTTTCAGGTCCGGTCGGCCGTCGACATGCGGCAGACTGGCCAGCGGACCACTCTGGCGATCGTTGAGATCGATGCGATTGCCGCGCAGGACAACTTCGAGTGCAAACATCGGCGGCTCGTCACCGGCCACGCCATCTGCCGGGAGGTTCAGCTCCAGTATCGCCATGCGGGAGAACACGGCGGTAATCAGCAGGAACGGCACCAGCACCACCATCAGGTTCATGAAGGCGGTGATGTTCAGTTCGGCCGGGTCTTTGCTGCGCAGGCTGCGCCAGCGACGTCTCACGCGGCGGCCGCCTTCTTCTCGTTAATTACCGTGACGGTGTTGAGAAATTTCACCGCAGCCATTTCCAGGCTGTCGACCAGTTCAGTGGTCTTTGTCTGCAGCACGGCGTGCAGCAGCAGCAACGGTATAGCCGCCATCAGGCCGAACGCGGTGGTGTTCATCGCCACCGAGATACTGGCGCTGAGCATGTCGGCTTTTTCCGCCGGGCTGGCGGCAGCCACTGCGGTAAACGCACGGATCAGACCAATAATCGTACCGAGCAGACCCAGCAGCGTGGCCAGGTTGGCAAACGTCGCCAGGTAATGGGTGCGTTTTTCCAGCCGCGGCATCACGTCCAGCATGCTCTCCTCCATCGCTTTTTCCACGTCATCACGACGGCGCGCCGTCTTGATACGCTCGAAACCGTAGTTGAGCACGTTACCGATGGCCGTTTTCGAATCGGCCGCCACCGTGGCCGCTTCGGCCAGCCGGCCGCTTTGCAGCAGTGGCGTAATTTTCTTCCAGGTGCGGCGGCTGTTGACGCCAGCGACACTCAGGTACATGAAACGCTCCAGCGCAATCGCGGCGCCAATGGCCAGTACGATGACAATGGGGTACATAAATACCCCGCCTTCCTGGAAGAAGCGGACTATCGCGTCATAAGCTTCCATCATTCACTCTCCCGTTTTGCAACAAACAGTTGCTGGTAAAAATCCTGTTGCCGCCGGAACACGTCCGGATCCAGCGGCGTAAGTAAAGCGTCGACCAGGCTCTTGTCCGGGCGGCCGCCAAGGCCCGCCGGCAGCGCTTTCTTCCACGGCACGACCGCCATCACGCTGGGCAGCTCCTTGCTGGCCTTGATGGTGGTGGTATCGAGTTCGACATGCGCTGACGCCTGCTCGGCTTGTTCGCTGTCCTCGGCCTGGGCGAAACCGGCGCCTAACAACAGCGTGATAAGAAAAAGGTGTTTCATCGGTTGCGTGCCTCCCGCACCGCGACGCGGCGTTCCAGCTCGACGATCCAGCGCTGCACCTGCTCATCGGTGGAGTCGAGCTCGATAAAGCGCTGGTAGTGCTCCAACGCCTTGTCCGGCTGACCCAGGTACAGGTCGTACAGCACGCCGATATTGCGATGCGCACTGGCATAGCCACTGTCGGCATCAAGCGCGTTTTGATATGCCGTTTCTGCCGCGCTCAGGCGCCCGGCACGCCGGTGCAGCACGCCCAGCTCGTTATGCGCCGCGGCAAGTTTCGGGTTCAAAGCGATTGCCTGTTCCAGTGCCTGCACTGCCTCCGCCTCGCGTTCGAGGTTCGACAGCACGATACCCAGATTCGCCCACACCCCGGCGTGATCCGGCTCACGGTCGTTGATACTTACCAATAATCCCTCGGCGCGCTGGTAGTTATCAGCCTGCATCGCCTGCAGGGCCTGACCGAAACGTTCGTCGGGCGTGCCGCTGCCGGTGGTGGCACAGCCGCTCAATACGGCACTGCATACCAGCGCTGCTGCGCTAATCGATCTGGCTGACAAGCGATTCACGTTGTTCCATCCTGTTGTAACGCGCCGGCATCAGCTCGGCGAGGCGGGTAAAACTGCGTGCCACCCACTCGTTGTAAACGAGCTTTGCGGCGCGCGCGGTATTGATCTGGTGTAATTCAATCGCCTTTTCTTCAAAGGGAAACGCCTGCTCTTCCAGCAGGAACTCGTACTCTTCCAGCGCCAGCTCGTCGAGCTGGGGCCGTTGTGAATCCATCAGCGCCTTGCCAAAGCCGCGGTACAGCTCGGCGATGTGAAAGGTGGCGGCCGAACTGGTGTCGTCGATACCGTAGTCAGCGATACGCTCGAACGCCGCGCGCGCCTGTTCCAGTGCTTTTTTCTTTACCGGCAGGCTGCCTTGCAATGGCAGCGTGAGGTTCAGCGTTGCGTAGTAATCAGCCAGCGGTTCTGCCAGCGCCAGCGCGGCGCGTGCTGCCATTGTGCGGCTGTAATCACTGCGCGCGGCGCCGGCTGCCGCATCGGCGGCAACAATCTGTTCACGCCAGTAGCGCACGCTGCTGCTGTCGTTTTTCTCGAGGAACATGGTCAGCAGCTGCTCGCGGGCACGCATGGCGTCATCGACCGGTGTCTGCGGCGACGCGGCCAGCGACTGCAGCACCTCGAGGTGTGCCTCGCTGGCGTCGTTATCGTGGTAAAGCTCCGCCGCCTGCCAGCGCGCTGCCGTTGCCGTTGCGGCGTCGGTGCTGCCAGCGATGCCGGTCAGTTCGGCCGCGGCATCCAGCGGGCGATTGCCCTGCAGGTACACGCCGGTAAGCTGCTCGGCGATGCCGGCAGCCAGCCGGTGTGACGGGTAACGCAGCCGGAATGCCTGCAACGATTGTGCTGCATCGTCCCAGCGTTCCAGGTTGATCAGCGCGGCCGCCGCATCGTAAAGAGCAACCGGGTGCACGGAACTGGCAAAGGCCAGCCCACCGATACGACTGAAATGTCCGGCCGCGGTGGCCAGGTCGCCGTCGTCGCGTGCCACCCTGCCCTGTTCGTAGACGCTGGCGGCCAGTCGCTCCTGCAGCTCGCCGGTCAGAGCATCGGCCGGATCGCTGACTTCCAGTGCCGCGCGGTAGGCGGTTTCGGCCAGCGCATGCTGCTGCATATCGAAACGGGCGTGCGCCTGCACCACCCAGGCGGTGCGCTGTTGCTGTGGCGACAGCGTTTCGGCATATTCCAGCGTGCGGGCAGCCACGGCTATGGCATCTTCGCGCTGTTCCAGCGCAAACAGTTCTTCTGCTGCATCAAGCAGCACCGGTGGCGTGCGTGGATTCTGCGGCCAGGTGTCGGCGAAGCGCAGGCGGGAGTCGAGCGCGAGCTGGCGCAGGACCGCAACTTCTTCACCCGCGCCTGCCTGGTAAGCGCTGTCACGCGCCAGCAACGCCGCGTAACCGGCCTCGCTCGCGCGCTCATGTGCCGGGTAATCGTATGCCGTGCGTTCGTATTCCATCGCAGCTTCGGCAAAGCGTCGTGAATCGAACAACAGTTCCGCCAGCAGGAAGTTGCGCGCTGGCGTTTCGGCCACCTCCGGGAAAAACTTCAGCCAGGCTCGGTACCACTGCACCGCTGGCTCCACCGCTGTCACGTCACCCGCCTGCGCCGCGGCATGATAGTGCTCGGTCAGTGCCTTCAGGTGATGATCGAGCTGGGTGGCAATCTGCGGGTGGTCGGCCGGTTCGCGACCCTGCCAGAACGGAGCGTCAAAACCGTAGGCGCGCACAAAATCGCCACGCGCCCCGATCACCCGTTCGGCAAAACCGGCTGCTTCATAAGTTTCGATTACGCGTGCCTGCAGGATCGGTGCCTGTGCGTCAGTCGGCACACGCTGTGCATAGGCGCCAAAACTTGCGGCGGCCTCGGCAAAACGCTCCTCGCCCAGGTAATGCTCGCCGAGGCGTTCGTAGAACAGATACGCCCACGCCGGCAGCGGCTCGCCGTTTATCAAAAACTCCAGTTCCGTCGCCCCGCCCAGCTCGACCAGCGCGATGCTGCTGGCTCGCAGGGCGTCCTCGAACATCTCACGCTGCCCTGGCGTGAAAGCTTCTATCTGTGCCGGCACCGGCGCAGCATCGTCGAGCACATAGTCGACCAGCCCGGCGAAACGCGCCACTGCGGCAGCGAAACGATCAGTCTTGAACAACGACCAGCCGTGCTTGTAGCGCGCGTTGGTTTCAAAACGTGTGCCGCTGTGCTCGTTGTACACGGCGGCATAGGCCCTGGCGGCGTCGGCGTAGCGACGCTTGATAAACAGCATTTCGCCCTGGCGGAACAGTGCTTCGGCGGCCAGTGGCGAGTCGAAGAAAGCCTCGGTGAGCTGCTCCAGGTATGACAGCGCGGCGCCTGTTTTACCGGAGTTATCCAGCGCGCGGGCCAGCTGGTACAGCACGTGGTCGCGTGCCGCATCATCCGGATAGGTCTCGAGAAACTCGCGATACAGCGTTATCGGCTTTGCAAACGAGGCCTCCGCACCGGCTTCCAGCTGACGCAGACCCGCTTCCAGTTCCAGGTCGGCCAGTCGGCGCAAAGCCGTTGCCCGGTGCGGGCTGTCGCTGCCGCCGGCGAGAAAGCTGGCGTAAGCAGCACGCGCCTTGTCGATCGAGCCGGTTACTTCGGTCGTCGCGGGCAGCGGTTCACCCTTGCGGATGACATCACCGACGGTCTGCGCCTGCGCCGCCACCACAAAAAAGATACACACCAGGACCAGCGGTGCTCTCATGAGCCCTCCGCCGCGGCGCGGTCGTGAATGGCCGCCAGCGCGTAGCGCGCCTGGTCCAGGTACTGCGCCAGGCGCACACGACGCTCGGTCAGCTCACCGGTTGCCAGCTCGACAAGCCGCCGGTCGGTGGCTGCGAGCGTGATGTCGATACGCGCCTGCATGGCGGCAACGCGTGGAATCATGGTCTCGATGCGGGTGGCAAACTGCGCCTGCTGCTGCGGCACGGTTGCCAGCGCCGCGACCAGCTGCTGCCGGCGCGTCTCGCCCTCGGCTAGTTCAGCTTCGACTGCCGCCAGTTCCCGGCGCAACTGGTAAAGACGCGCGGAATAGTCGCCGGACAGCTGCCAGCGCAGCAAACCATGCAGCACGCGCTGGCGTTCGGCCAGTTCGGCTGCCTGCTGCGGCGGAAGTTGCGCCAGTGTCGTACGCATCGCGTCGAGCTGTGCCAGCTGCGTACGTTCGTCAATCGTGGCCAGCGCCAGGTAATCGTCAGCATCGACCGTTGCGGCAAGCTGCTCACGCAATCCGGCGGCGCGTGCACGCAATTCCTCCAGCCGGCTGCCGTCCGCCACGCCAGCAGCAACCGTCGCGTGCTGGTCGAAACGCTGCTGGCGGGTTGCCAGCATGTTGCGGTAGCTGTCAAAGTCGACACGCTTGCGTTGCAGCGTGCCGGACAGCGCACGCAGGTCGCGGTAATCGCGCAGATGCTGCTGGAACACGTTGTCGGCCATCAGCAGAAACAGGTAGCGCGACAGCGGATGATCCGGCGCCTCGGCCAGCTGCCAGCCGGCATCCCACTCGGCCGCCTTGTCGTTGGCCAGCAGCAGCGCAGCAATACCGTCGGATTCAAGCGTATCGATTGCAGCTGTCAGCGCGCGGTCTTCGTCTTCTATCGCGGCGATGCTGTCCTCGAAGGCTTCAGCCGCGGCGCCGTGTGCATTCAGTTCGCCCAGCGCATAAGGCACGGCAAACCATGCCTCCTGCACCGCCGGGTCTGCAGGATCGCGCTGCTGCAGCACCCGCCACGCGTTGAGTGCGATATCAAATCGCTGCATTTCCGCCGCCGCCCAGCCGGCGCCGAGCAGCGAAGCGCTGGCATAGGGCCCGTCTATGCGTACGTCCTCGAGTGTTTCCAGCGCCGCATCCGGCAGACCGTTGCGGATCTGTGCATAGCCCAGCGCCAGCCGCGCCTTGTCGCGCAATGCCGGCATAACCGAATCATCATTACGCTTGCGACCGAACAGGCCACGCTTGCCGCGCACGCGCATGCTGCCAACACGCTCGAGCTGGCGCGCGGCCTGGTCAAATTCTCCCTGCCCGGCCAGCGCCACGCCGAGGTTATAACGGGCAAATGCCGCATCCGGAGTGCCACGCAGGTCGCGCAGCAGGTCAGCAGCCTTGCCGTGCAGGTTCAGCCCCAGCATGGCCTGTGCCGCCAATGCGCGGGCCTGATCGGCGCTGTCTTTGTTCCAGTTACGCTCGGCGAGCAATGCGACGGTGCGCCGGTAAGCACCACGCTCGTAGTGCGAGCGCGCCAGCTGCAACCGTGCCTGCTGCTGCACTTCCTCGCTGGCACGTTTTTCCAGCAGCCGGGCGAATATATCTTCGGCCTGGTTCTGCTGGCCGTAGGCCAGGTACATGCCGCCCGATAACAGCTCGGATTCCTCGGCGTGAAAGTCCAGCTCACCGCGTTCGACGGCAACAAGCTGGCGGGTTATCGCCTCGAAATAACGATCCTGATAAAACTCAAAAAGGATCTCGCCGTAGACGAGATCCTGCACGGTGGACGGCGCTTTTGCCTCGCGTGCGTCGGCCGCCGGCCACGACAGTGCCGCGACCAGTGCAAACAGCAGCCAGTTTTTTCGTGCTAGTCCCATTCCCTCACGACAAATTCAGGCTGACGGGAACGTTCGGAATCGACTACGCGCAGCTCGATGTATTTCGGGCCGAGCGTTTTTTCGAAACTGAGGTTAGTGCCGCGCTTGTACTTGCGCTCGTGCGGGCCGATGCCATTAAAAAATGCCACCAGCTCATGCTCGCCGGCCTTGAGGTTACCGACATACAGCCGCTGCACACCGCCGCTGCGCAGCGCTTCGCGCTCGCGCTCGGTGTACAGGTAATGCGTAACTTCCTTGTTGTTGATCTTCAGCTCGACCGAGTCCAGATCAAGAAACTCGCCGGTATCGAGCGAGACAAAAACCGCCACCTGGGTGCTGGCCGGGTAAAGCAGCTCCTCTTCCAGCAGGAACAGGTCGCGGTTGAGCTCCTGCACGGCTTTTTTAAGGTCCTGCACTTCGTTGTCCAGCGACAGCGCAGCCTCGTCGGCCGTTGCATTGCCGAGCAGCAGGCTCAGCATAATCAGTAGTAATCGTTTCATCAGATTGTCCCGTTAACGATGGGGTCGAATGCGGTCAGGCTGTCCTGCAGCGTGGCGTTGCCCAACCCGTGCTGGGGGAAAAGAACATCCATCTGGTCCTGCTGTCCGTGCAGGGCCAGGTAATTGAGAATCACGGTTTCAACCAGCAGGTTGACGTTGCCGGCTGCCGGCGTGGCGGCGGTTTCCACCGACCCGTCGGGGCGGAAGTGACCGATCTGTATGTGCCGCTCGGGGCCGGCCGAATCGCCGGTAAACGGCACCGGCTGCCCGTTGGGGTTGTAAACCATGAAAAACGATGCGGCGGTCGAGGAGTTGTCGCCGGTCCACTCGCCTTTACCGCGGCCGTCGACGCTCTCGTCGATGCGGCCATTGCTGGAAACCGAGCCGTCGCTGAACACGTACAACATCAGCGGTACACCGACACGCGCAGCATATTCCAGGCAGGCGCCCATACAGCGCCCGGCCAGCAGATCGCGGCGCTCACCGGTGCCGCGTTCGCCGGTGTGATAGTCGAAACCACCCATTTCAATGGTGCCGGCACCGGCAAAGCCGTTCACCACCAGCTTCATTACCGCGGCGGTCTTGCGGAACTGGCTTTCGCTGTCGTACTCGTCCTGGCTGAAGATGCCGGCAGATCCGATGATGTCGGTATCCAGTTCAGGGTCGAGCGTCGACGGGTCGCCAAAACGGTCCGACAGGTCGGCGGCTTTGACGTAGCCGCAACGAACCAGCTCCTTGATGACGTCGTCCTGGGTAACGCCGGTGTTCACCGCGTTGAGCTTCATGTCGCTGATACGCTGGATCGACTCCATCACCGCTACTGCATCGGCCTGGTCAAGCAAACCGACCAGCTTGCCGGTGTCGACCAGCCCGGTAACGTCGCTGGCACGATCGACCTTTGTCGGGCGGACAGACGGGTCGAGCAGGTTGTCCGGCGTCATTGAGTTGCCGCCGGAGTCGGAGCTGCGCGAACCAATCAGAGTAAGCAGTTCGCCATCGGCGCCGGCCTGGTAAATGCCGTACATCGGGTTGTGGGGGTTGTTGCCGGTGTCGTTATCAGAACGCGCCGGTATAACCGCGCCGTGCAGGTTGGCCAGCGTCGCCGGCGACAGCCGCTCTACCATGCCGCGCAGGAATGCGCTGTCGGTGTGAAATGCCAGCCCCAGGCTGCTGTCGACAAAATCGTTGGTGCCGGTCTGCGGGTTGACGATCGACGGCACCATGTCGCCGGGCAGACCCAGCTTGCTGTAACCGGCGGTGGTCAGAAAGTCGAGCTGCCCGCCGGCACCGCCGGTCAGCACGTTGGAGCCGGCGATGTTGGCGCCACCGGCCAGGTCAAAACAGATAAACGGAATCTTGCCGGCACCCTGCACCGCGATGCCGCAGCTCTGCCGCAATGTCTCGATATCCGGTGACAGTGCGGCATGCGCCGCGCGCGGGTTGGCAAACAGGCCGAACACGCTGGGGCCGGCCACCACGCCGGCACCGGCCAGCAGCCCGCGACCGAGAAAATCGCGTCGCGTCATCGGTCGTGCATGGTCGTCATGGACCAGTGCTTCGTGTGTGCGTAATGCCCTGTGTTTTTTTGCCATGTCTGTTTCCGTTTACTGCACCAGCATGACCGCGCTGCCGGTCACCGCCGCGCACAGTCCTTTTGCGACCACTTCGGTGCGCCCGGCCGGGCAGGATGCGCCGCAGGCCGTGAGCCGTCCGGCCAGTGCCGCCAGTTCGGCGCGGGTATCAGCAGGCAACGGCTGGGTGACCAGGTTGAGCGCCGCGAGTCGTCCCAGCAGCGGGTCGATAAAGGCGTCGCGTTCGAGCGCAGTGTCGTACGCATCAGCAGCGGGCTGGGAAAAATCGAAAGCCGGGAAAATTCCGTCGCGCAGCGGTACGTCATCGATCAATGCGTTGCAATACTCGATGGCCATCTGCGCCACGCCAACCTGGTGCGCGGCGACAAAGCCGTCGATTGCTTCTTTTTGCGGCAGCTGCTGCTTCACCGCGTCGTAAGTTGTCACGACGTCGGCATGCTGCGCGCTGACGCCGGTCACAGCAGCCAGCGTCGCGTTGATTTCGGCGAAAGTGCGTATACCGATATCCGGCGACTCGATGACTTCATCCGAGACCGGCGGCGGAATGACGGCCGGCGGCGTGCGTGCATAAAGGTTGCTGCCAATGCGGTCGAAAGTGAGGAAGAACTCGTCGTTATCGGCGCCCTTCTTCACCGCGATAATGGTTCCCTGCGGTGACAGCTGCTGACCGGCCTCATTGTATTGCGCCGCCGACAAAGAGGTTGCCATGCGGCTCCACACCTGACCGACCTCAGCCTCGGCGCCGTTGACGCCGATACGCATACCCTCGATGGCTATCGCATCGGGCACCACAGTTTCATCCAGGCTGATAAATGTCGGCTGGGTAAACAGGTACGCGTAGCTGTCGAACTGGCTGACTTCAAAATAGATATAGCTGTCGGGCAACCCGACCAGGTCGGAAACGCTGAACAGCAGGTAAAACTTCTCGCCAACGCCGACATCGAAGTTCTGCCTGACCTGTGCCGGTGTCAGCAGTCGGTTGTGAATGGCAACCATGCGCAGCGTACCCAGCCAGGCACCGTCACCGGATACCTCGTTACCGAGCACCAGCGCAAATGTGTCGTCCCAGTCGGCAATCGATCCGCCCTCGGCTTCGAAGTCGCCGGTGGGTTCGCCATTGACGAATATCGAACGGCCGTTGACCGGGTCGAAGTTGACTACGACATGCTGCAGCGTCGCCTGCAGGTCTTCGTCGGCATCAGCGGTGGATAACGCCGGCGTACCATTGCCGTCCGTCATGCTGCTGCGATTGAAAAAATCGTAGTTATAGAGAGTCTGGCCGAGTGTGAAATTACGCGCGGCGGGACCTGCCGAATAGCTGATGATGCGCGCCTCTTCCTGGGTAACGTTGCCGGGCACCACCCACCCCTCGATGCTGTATTCACCGGTCGCGCCGATCAGGTCTTTCAGCTTGCGGCTGGCAGCAGTCGTGCCCTGAGCCTTGCCGCCTTTCAGCTCGATGCCCCAGCCGCCGACCCACTCGGTATCACCTGACAGCGTCAGGTCTATCGCCGGATCCACGCCGCTGGTATCGAAGGCAGTTGTGCCACTGCCGGTCTTGAACTCATACAAGGCGACCACGTTGGCCTCAAAACGGTTGCCACCGGCTGCAACAATGCCGTCCGGCAGGCGCAACGCCTTGCTGGTAACCAGCTCGGGATCGACCTCGGTTTCGGGGATACCCAGCGCCATGGTGTCGATCGCATCCTGCACGTCACCGGCATCGGCCGCGCAGTCGCTCCAGCAGTTGTGGAACTCGTCGCGCAGCCGCACTACCAGGCGCGAATCCATCGTGACATCCAGGTCGATCTTCGACTGCACAGCCGCATAGGCCGTGGCCAGGTCTTCATCGGCAAAATACGGCGACTGCGCCATCGGCACTGCCGAGGAATGACACTCGGAACAATAAGTCTGCAACATTGGATGCAGCTCAGCGGCAAACAGCGCCGGGCTTGCGGGAAAGTTCTTGCTGACGCCTACTTCGCGGATGACCGGCGCTTCAAACTCGATTTCGCGCACGCCGCCGACCGCCTGCTCGCCGGCCCAGGCAGAAATCCACGTTGTGAGGATATCGACGCAGGCCTGGTCACTGGCAAGCCAGCAGTGATGACCTTCGCTGACCTTTGCCACCATCTGGGAATCCCCCGGCGACGCCAGGTTCACCACGGTGTTGGCATCCTGGTAGGCCATGTTGACATCGTCCAGGCGGGCAAATTCGGGTGACTGACCGCCGGCAACGTGGCACTGGCTGCAGCGCTCATCAACGCGCACGTTGTCCCAGACGTTGATCTTGAAAGACTGCACGTCGCTGGTGGCCGGTGGCGGCCCGGTGTATTCGCTGGACGGCGGCGGCGCGCTCGGCGGCAGCTCTTCCGTCGCCGCACCGCCCTTGCAACCGGCAATCGCAGCGATGCAGGAAAGTATAATAACGAGTTGCAGGTTTCGCATGTTCAATCAGTCACCCATGCAGTACACAGCGGCTTCGGCAAATGCCTGCTTCATACGAAAACCGCCCGTCTTCAATGAATCGACCATGGCGGCGACCTGGCTGCGGTCGGCATCGTTCGATGGCGGCCGCAGGCAGACGGATTCGAACACCTTGCCGGCCTGGCACTGGGCAAAGGCATCGGATGCGGCAAGTTCAGCACCCATCGACGCGGCGCCGGTGCCGGAGCCCGGCAACGTGTCTGACCAGCCCAGGTTGGCGTTGCGCCCTTCACGCCAGTAGTTATCCCAGCGATTGTTTTCCGTGACAAAACCGAACGGGAAGTTTTCGGCATTGATGAAATACTTCGGCTGCACCTGGCCGGCGGTGTAGACGATGCGGCCGGCAGTGGTGTCAAAGTCGTAATAGGCAAATGCCTGTGCCAGCGGGTCCATCCCGGTATGGCAGGCGACGCAGTTGTTCATGAATATGCGGCTGTCACCGCCCGGGCTGCGGGTGACATCCTGGCGGATGCGGTCCGGCGAGCGGCTGGCATCCTTGAGCTGCTCGAGATCGCGGCACAGGTGATTGACCAGCGTGAAGCGCAGCATGGCGCGATTGGTGCCGGCGACGAAAAATGCCTCGGCGGCGGCGCGCGTGCTCATCACGCCGGCAACTGCAGCTGCCGGCAGGTCGGTACGGTCGGTTTGGGTATCCCGCACCAGCGCGGTGCGCAGGTCCAGCCCGCGCGCTTCAATTTCGCGGTAGTGGTCGTTGTTTGTCATCGAAAACGCCGGCAGGCCAAGACCGGCGGCACCGGTGTACAGCACGTCGGCGCTCAGCACGGTGTCGAAGGCGATGTCGTCGCGGATCATGCCGATGACGGTCGCCGTGTAATCGTTAAGGTCGGCGAACACGTTGAAGTCGCGATTGGTCGCCGGCGTAAACAGGTTCTTCAGCGTTACCGAGTAAAACGCGGGGTGATCAATTGCGCGGAAGGCGGCCGTCAGCTCGCTACCTGCAGCGATGTCGTCCGACATCAGCTGCAATGTGGCTTCATCACCGGCGACACCGGCCAACCGGTCATGCATGCGTTTGGCGCGCTCGTCCGGGCCCGCCATCGCTGCAGATGACATAAGCAAAAAGAAAAACAGGAAACGCGGTAGCCGTTGGGTACGGAGGAGCTTGTAATAAAGGACTTTCGTCGTAGTTCTCATCGCTCCGTAATACAGCTGCAAAGTGCAACGTTTGAACTGTGTCACAGTAAACCCCCACACGCTGGTGTTTACTGTGACCTGTTTCACATCCCGGTATGGCTTTTCGCGAAGCAGGTCACGTTAGGTTGAATCGCAAATACCTTTTCATCGCACTTTGCTGTGTTGTAGTCGCCAGTGGTTGCGGCAGCGACGGCAGTGTCGGCCTTGCCTCGGGACAGGAACCTGATCCGGTCGCGGTCGACTTCCCGATCAGTTATACAAAACGCAGCGTGCCGCTGGACGAAGACGGCAACATGATGCAGCCGGATCTGCGGGACCTTGATGTGTTCGAACCCGGCGCTGCTCTTTTTATACGTGACCGTGCCAGCCCCTCGTCACCGGAACGCCAGGTCACCCCGGAAGCCGGCGACCCTGACTGGGATATTCGCGACCTGCAGGTGTCATACGACGGCACGAAGATTGTCTTTGCCATGCGTGGGCCGTTCCTGCCCGATGTCGAAGATGACGAACAGCCAACCTGGGACATCTGGGAATATGACATCGCCACCGACATGCTGCGTCGCGTAATACCGTCGGACCTCGCGGCTGCTGCCGGTCACGACCGCATGCCGCTTTACCTGCCCGACGGCCGTATCGTGTTTACCTCGACCCGGCAGCGTCGCACCGCGGCGATACTGGTCGACGAAGGCCGGCCGCAGTACGCCGCGCAGACCGAAGACAACCGAGGCGACGCATTCGTGCTGCACGTAATGGAAGCCGACGGCTCGAACATACAACAGATTTCTTTCAATACCAGCCACGACCTGTACCCGGCCGTCCTGCCGGACGGCACGCTGGCCTACACCCGCTGGGAAAACACCCGTGGACGCATCGGCATGCACCTGTACCGCATGCGTCCCGACGGCACCGACACCCGCCTGCTGTACGGCGCCAACAGTCATGACAGTGGCAGCGACGGCGACACCGTACAGTTCGTGCGCACGCGGCCGCTGCCGGACGGCACATTGCTGAGCCTGCTGCAGCCGTTCGAACCGGCGCAGGCCGGCGGCGACCTGGTGGCGCTGGATACTTCCGACTTTCTCGAGGTGCAGCAGGCTGTTGTCGAATCGATAAAGCCCGGCCCGGGACAGGCTCCGGTAACCGTTAATAATGTGCGTACCGACGACCAGCCCTCGCCGGGCGGCCGCTTTACCGCCGGCTGGCCATTATGGGACGGCAGCGGGAGACTGCTGGTCAACTGGAGCCAGTGCCGGCTGCTCGAACAGGACGGCAGTATTCAGCCGTGCACCGAGGAGCAGCTCGCCGCACCCGGCGCGACTGCAGCCGATCCGCTGTATGGCTTATGGCTTTACGACCCGGCCAGCGAGACGCAATTGCCCGTGGTCGTACCCGACGAAGGCGAAATGATTGACGAGGCCATCGCCGCACGCCCACGCACTGCGCCGCCGGTGTTGTTCGACGATACCGGCCCCGGCGGCTTCGAAGCATCACTGGCGCAACAGGGGCTGGGCGTCATCGACATACGCAGCGTGTGGGAAATCACCGGCGAAGATATAACCGGGGCCGGTATTGCCACGCTTGCCGACCCGGCACAACGCACTGCCGACCAGCGCTCGCGACGTTTTTTGCGCGTCGTCCGGCTGGTACCGCAGCCCGATCGCGACGTGCGGCGGGTGCCGGGTACTGCATTCGGCGCCGCCGGACGTTTTATCGGCATGCGCGAAATCGTTGGCTATGTGCCGGTGGAGCCTGACGGCTCGGTGCGCATGACGGTCCCGGCCGACATGCCGCTTGGTCTGGAGGTGCTGGATCGTAACGGCCGGCGCAACAACTGGCCGCACCGTAACTGGCTGCAGGTGCGGCCAGGCGAAACGCTGAGCTGCAACGGCTGTCATGTCGCCAACACCGGCATGTCACACGGACGTGCGGAGGCGTTCAGCAGCGTCTGGGAAGGCGCGCCGGAAACCGGCCTGCCGTTTCCCAACACAGACCCTGCCATGACGGCCATTTACGGCGAAACCATGGCGCAGCTGCGCAGCCGGATCAGCTGCGAGACCGACTGCGCCGCGCAGACTCCGTCGCTCGACCTGGTGTACGACGACGTTTGGACCGATGAGGACACTGCCGGGCGGGCACCTGATGACCCGTTTGCCTGGCGCTATGCCGACCTGCAGACCGAAGCGCCGGTTACGGCGGCCTGCTTGTCGACCTGGGCGCCGCAGTGCCGGGCGATTATTCACTACGAACAACATATTCACCCGCTGTGGTCGCTGGACCGGCGAGTGTTCGATACCGATGGCATCACCGTGCTGGCGGATAACACCTGCACCAGCTGTCACACGCCGCGCGACGCCGATGACGAACCGCAGGTGCCGGCAGCGCAGCTGGACCTGACCGATGGCCAGTCACCGGATCAGGCCGATCATTTCAAGGCCTTTCGCGAACTGCTGTTCGACGATCTCGAGCAGGAAGTGGTCGATGGCGCGCTTGTTGACCGGCTGGTGGAAGTCGGCATCGATCCCGACACCATGGAACCAATCCTCGTGACCGTGCCGGTTGCGCGTTCGATGCGCGGCGGCTGGGCCAGCGGGTCAGATTTCTTTGATGTTTTTGCCGCTGACGCAAGCCATGCCGGATTCCTCAGCGAGGCCGAACTGAAGCTGCTCAGCGAGTGGGTGGATATCGGCGGCCAGTACTACAACGACCCGTTCGTGGCGCCGGAGAACTAGCCGATGCGTCTTACACTGACATTAGTGTTGTTGTTGTCACTGGCGTCCGCACACGCGGAGAAAACACCGTGGGTAGTCAGCGTGGCCGACAATTACCTCGAGATGCGCTCCGGCCCCGGCCGTGGATACCCGGTTTTTCATACCGTGGAGAACGCGGCAACCGTGACGGTGATCAAGCAACGTACCGGCTGGTACAAGGTGCGTGCCGAGCGTGACATTACCGGCTGGGTAGCCAGTGCCGATCTCGAGAAAATGCACGAAGTCGATGGCAGCCCGGTCAACCTGGCACGCAGCAGCCTGGACCAGCTGGTCGAGCACCGCTGGCGCGCCGGCTTCACCACCGGCGACTTTGGCGGCGCCAACGTGCTGTCACTTTATGGCGGCTACAACCTGACACCAAACCTGTCGGTAGAGCTGGCATTCGGCCAGGCGCTTGGCCCGTTTGCCGAGAACGTGATGGCTACAGCCAGTGTCGTGCACCAGTTCGTGCCGCAGCGCCGGCTGACGCCGTTCTTTTCGCTGACCGGCGGCATGATCCGCACCGATCCGGCCGCTACTTTGGTACGCACTGAAGACCGGACAGATCAGCTGGCCGCTGCCGGCGCCGGCGTGCGCGCGTGGATCACCCGCCAGTTTGTATTTCGCGCTGAATATCGCAGCTACGTCGTGTTTACCAGTCGCGACGACAACCAGGAAATAGACGAATGGAAAGCAGGCTTCACCTTTTACTTCTGAGCACCGTCCCTGCCCTGCTGCTGGCCCTGCCAGCGGCGGCAATCGACGAAGACTCCGCCGAACGCCAGGTATCGGTGATACAGCCCGAGCTGGAGCGGCGTGACATCGATCCGCCGCGTATCGACACCGAAGACTTCGAGCTTGGCGTGTTTGGCGGTGTGATGAGCGTCGAGGACTTTGGCTCCAACACCGTCAGGGGCGTGCGCTTCAGCTATCACGTCAGCGAAGGGTTTTTCGGCGAGGCGGCCTACGCTACTACCGACGCCGGCCAGACCAGTTACGAGGTGCTGAGCGGCGCGGCCAGTCTGCTTACTGCGGACGAACGCGAGTTCAGCTACTACTCACTGTCCATCGGCTACAACGTGCTGCCGGGTGAACTGTTTGTCGGCCGCAAACGGGCATTGGGTGCCGCGCTTTATTTCGTCGCCGGCGTCGGCAACACCGAGTTTGCCGGCGAAGACCAGTTCACCGTGAGCTTTGGCGCCGGTGCACGCGTATTGCTGACCGACTGGCTGGCCGTGCACTTCGACGTGCGCGACCAGATGTTCGACAGCGACCTGCTCGGCACGTCCAAGACCACTCACAACATTGGCCTGCACATGGGCCTGACCGGATTCTTTTGAGGAACAGCTGCATGTTGAAGAAGTTATATATCGCGATTTTCTGTGCCGTTGCGCTGACCAGCGGGCCGGCAATCTCGAAAATCAGCGGCCAGGCCCCGGATTTTGCCCTCAAGAGCGCATCGGGTGAGAACATCCGGCTCAGCGAGCTGCGTGGCCAGGTGGTAATGATCAATTTCTGGGCCTCGTGGTGCGGGCCGTGCCGGCAGGAAATGCCGCACCTCGAAGAGCTCTACCAGCGCTACGAGCCGCTGGGTTTCACCCTGTTGGGTGTCAACGTGGAGAAAGACCGGCGCAAGGCCGACCGCATGCTGGATGATCTCTCGCTCAGCTTCCCGATACTGTTCGACAGCCGCAACGAAGTGTCAGAGATGTACAAGGTGCTCGCCATGCCCAGCACCATCATGATCGATCGTAGCGGCAACGTGCG